>DATMEC010000362.1:0-5052 GCA_035557125.1 Steroidobacteraceae bacterium | reverse complement strand
CGACGCCTGGAGGCCGCGCTCGCACTGCGCGAGGCCCTGCAGGCCGACCCTTAGCCTCGCATGGTTCATCATCGTGAACATGTTCCGGAGGCCGCCATTGACCTCGCCGATGAGCCAGCCCTGCGCGTCGTCGAAATTCATGACGCAGGTCGATGAGCCGTGGATGCCGAGCTTGTGCTCGACGCTCGCGCAATGGACGCCGTTTGCGGCGCCCGGCTTGCCCGCGGCGTCCGGCAGGAATTTCGGCACGAGGAACATGCTGATCCCGCGGCTGCCAGCGGGCGCGTCGGGCAGCTTCGCCAGCACGAAGTGCACGATGTTCTCCGCCAGGTCGTGCTCGCCGCTGGTGATGAAAATCTTGGTGCCGCTCACCCGGTAGCTGCCGTCCGGCTGCGGCTCGGCCCGCGTGCGCATGAGGCCGAGGTCGGTGCCCGCGTGCGGCTCCGTCAGCACCATCGTGCCGCTCCAGTCGCCGCTCACGAGCTTCGCCAGGTATGCGCTCTTCAACGCGTCGTCGCCGTGCTTGTCGAGGCAGAGGACGGCGCTTTCGGTGAGCCCGCTGTACAGCTTCCACGACATGTTGGCGGAGACGAGCATTTCGCCGACCACGCCGCCGATGCTCTCCGGCATGCCCTGGCCGCCCGCCCCGGCCGGGCCGCACAGCGCCGCCCAGCCGTCGTCGACGTACTGGCGATAGGCCTCCTTGAAACCGGGCGGCGTGACGACGCGCCCGTCGTCGGTGCGGCGGACGCCGATTCGGTCGCCGGCCTCGTTCGTTGGCGCGACGACGTCCTCGGCAAATCGCGCGGCGCCCTCGAGGACCCCATCGATCAACTCGGCGTTGATGTCGTCGCGTCCGAGCGCGCGGTAGTGCGCGTTGACGTCGAGCACGTCGTGAAGGACGTAGCGGAACTCGCGCAACGGGGCCTTGTAGGCGGGCATGCCCCTGTCGTCAGCCGGCCGCTTCCGCGCAGGTGATGCAGCGGTCGGAATAAGGGAGCGCCTGGAGGCGGCGCGCGTCGATCACCTGGCCGCAGCGGCTGCAGACGCCGTAGGTGCCCGCCTCGAGCTGGGCGAGCGCGCGGTTGATCTGGGCGAGCTCGGCGGCCGTCGCTTCCCCGATGCCGGCGAGGACGGCGTCGTTCTCCATCTGCACGACCTGTTCGGCGAAGTCCTTGTCGAGCGGTCCGGACGAGCGCGTGATTTCCTCGCGCACCTTGGCGGCGCGGATCATCAGCTCCTGCTTCTGCTGTTCCAGCTTGCGCCGGATCGCCTCGAACGCGGTCGACATGGGACCCTCAGATGGCGCGGGCGGCGGCGCCGGGCCGCCGCCCACGGGTCCTGTCAGTTTACCTGTACTTCGACCGTCCTGGGCTTCGGCGCGGGCGTCTTGGGCACCCGGACCTTCAGCATGCCATTCCGGCTCTCGGCCTGGATCGCCGCGACGTCTGCATCCTCCGGCAGCCGGAAGCTGCGCGAGAAACGGCCGTAGAAGCTCTCCACGCGGTGCGACTTCTCGTCCTTGTGCTCCGCTTCCTTGCGGCGCTCGCCGCTGATCGAGATCACGTTCTCATCCACCGTGACCTTGACGTCTTCCTTGCTCACCTCGGGTAGCTCGGCCTTGATCAGGTACTCGGTCTCGGTCTCCGAGATGTTGGCGGCCGGCGTCCAGGCCGCGTCGTCCCCGTCTGCCTGGCCCGCGCGGGCCGCCATGCGGCCGAAAAGCGGGTTGTGGCGCGAGAAAATGTCGTCCAGTTCCCTGAACGGTTCCCAGCGTATCAGTGTCATGTCGTTTCTCCTTCCGCTCTCGGCGGGTACGGGCCCATGGATGGGATCCGGCAGTGCCCGTTTCAAGTGCGGTTTGCTAGCCGTCGGCCCACGCCCGTAATATCGGTGCGGCACACGAGGGATTCCATGGGTCGCGATCACAATCCCGTACCCGGCCAGTGGTACGAAAGCCTCGACGACGAAGAGGTGTTCCAGGTCCTGTCGATCGACGAGGACGCGGAGCTCGTCGAACTGCAGTACGAGGATGGCGACGTCGAGGAGATCGACTACGAAACCTGGCAGGAGCTCGACCTCGACCTGACCGACGAGCCGGAAGGCTGGTCGGGCCCGGACGACGAGGACGACGAGGAAGAGGACGAGGACGACTGGGACGACGAGGACGACGAGGACGACGACGAGGAAGAGGACGAGGACGATCACGGCAACCGCGACGACTACTAGGCCGGGTCTCTCCGGTTGCGGCAGGAACCGGGATGACGGCCACCGGTCCAAGCTGCAGGACCCGCCAGGAACCGCCCCATGAACACACTCCGGCTCATCGCCCCCGCCTGCCTGCTCATCGCCAGCTGCGTCAGTTCCGGCCCGGAATCGCAGCTCGGCAAAGAGGACAAGGGACCGAAGCGCATCGAGATGTCCCGCACCAGCGACTGCGTCTTCCAGTCGACCATCAACGACTTCCACACGATCGACAACCGCTATGTCGTCCTGTATGCATCGGGTGGGCGCAAGGCCTACCTGGCCGAGATCGCGGGCGGCTGTTTCGACATGCAGAGCCAGTACGCGCTCGCCGCCGTCGACGGCGACCGCAACGGCCAGATCTGCGGCTTCGGCCGCGACTCGATCGCCTACCGGCGGCTCGGCATGGTCGAGGACTGCCGGATCCTCGGCATGGAGCAGCTCTCGGACGAGCGCCGCGTCGAGCTCGGCCTCGGCGTGCCGCAGCACAAGCAGCGCAAAGACGAAGAGAAGGAAGAGAAGGAAGAGAAGGACGACGGCCCGGGCTGACGGAGCGACGATGAAGAGAATCCTGCTGTTCCTGGCCACCAACTTCGCGATCCTGATAGTCGCGAGCGTCACGCTGCGCCTGCTCGGCATCGAGCCCTGGCTCGACGCTAACGGCATCAACTTCACTTCGCTGCTCGTCTTCGGCGCCGTGCTCGGCTTCGGCGGCGCATTCGTGTCCCTCGCGATCTCCAAGTGGACCGCGAAGCGGATGATGGGCGTGCAGGTGATCGAGAACCCGCGAAACGCCGACGAGGCCTGGCTGGTCGAGACCGTGCGCAGGCTCGCGGGCCAGGCGGGCATCGGCATGCCCGAGGTCGGCTACTTCAACTCGCCTGCGCCCAATGCCTTCGCGACAGGCGCGCGCCGCGACAAGTCGCTGGTCGCCGTGAGCACGGGGCTCCTGCAGCGCATGAGCCGCAGCGAAGTCGAGGCCGTTCTCGGCCACGAGGTGAGCCACGTCGCGAACGGCGACATGGTGACGCTGACGCTCATCCAGGGCGTCGTGAACACCTTCGTGTTCGTCGCCTCGCGCCTCATCGGCAACGTCGTCGACAGGGTCGTGTTCCGGAACGAGAACGGCCACGGCCCGGCGTTCTGGATCACGACGATCGTCGCGCAGATCGTGCTCTCTTTTCTTGCCATGATGATCGTCATGTGGTTCTCGAGGCAGCGCGAGTTTCGCGCCGACGCCGGCGGCGCCCGGCTCGCCGGGACGCAGCAAATGATCGGCGCGCTGCAGGCGCTCGGCCGCGTGCACGGCGACGCGCTGCCGGAAAAGATGGCCGCCTTCGGCATCAGCGGCCGCAGGGCCGAGGGCCTCAAGCGCCTGTTCACGAGCCATCCGCCGATCGAGGAGCGTGTCGCCGCCCTGCAGGCCTCCACCGCCGCCTGAGCGGGCACCGCCGCCGCGCGTCGCTCACGTAAGATGCCCGGGATGAGCCGTCCCGCCACGTTGCCGCCCGCGACGATCGATGCGCTCAAGGCCATCCTCGGGACTGGCGGCTGGCTGGACGCGGCGTCCGACCGCGCGCCGTTCGAGACGGACTTCCGCGGCCTGCACCGGGGTACGACGCCGCTCGTCGCACTCCCCGACTCGACGGCGCGGGTGGCCGAGCTCGTCGGATACTGCGCGCGCGCGCGCATCGCCATCGTCCCGCAGGGCGGCAATACAAGCTACTGCGGGGGCGCGACGCCGCGGCCCGCCGGCAACGAGATCCTGCTTTCGCTTCGGCGCCTGCGCAGGATCCGCGCGGTGGACCCGTTGAACGACTCCCTCACGGCGGATGCCGGCTGCGTGCTCGCCGAGCTGCAGTCCGCGGCGGCCGCAGTGAACCGCCTGCTGCCGATGTCGCTCGGATCCGAAGGCAGCGCCACGCTCGGCGGCATCGTCTCCACCAACGCCGGCGGCACGTCGGTCCTGCGATACGGCATGATGCGCGCGCTCGTGCTCGGCCTCGAGGTCGTGCTGCCCGACGGACGCGTGCTCGACCAGCTGTCGGCCCTGCGCAAGGACAACACGGGGTACGACCTCAAGCAGCTCTTCATCGGCGCCGAAGGTACGCTCGGCGTCGTGACGGCCGCGACGCTGCGGCTCTTTCCGCGCCCAGCCGCGCGCGAGACCGCATTCGTCGCGCTAGAGTCGCCTGCCGGCGCGCTCGCGCTGCTCGGCCGGCTGCGCGAGGCGATCGGCGACGCGGTCACCACTTTCGAGATCCTGCCGCGCATCGCCCTCGAGTTCGTCGTCCGGCACGTGCCCGGGGCGCGCGACCCGTTCGACGCGCCGCATCCATGGTACGTCCTCGCCGAGGCCGCGCTCGCCGCCGGCGATGCGAGCCTGGCGGACCGGTTCCAGGCCGTGCTCGCGGCCGCCATCGAGTCAGGCGCCGCCGTGGACGCCGCGTTCGCGGCGTCGGAGTCCGAACGCCTGGCGTTCTGGCGGCTGCGCGAAGCGATACCCGAGGCCCAGGGCCGCGAGGGCGCGAGCCTCAAGCACGACATCTCGGTCGAGCCCGCACGCCTGCCGGAATTCGTCGAGGCTGGCCGCGTTCTTCTCGAGCGTCTCGCGCCGGGCGCGCGCCTGGTCGCCTACGGCCACCTCGGCGACGGCAACCTGCACTACAACCTGAGCGAGCCGGCCGGCGGTGACGGCGGCGCGCTCGCGGGGCGCACGGCCGAGATCCGCCGCGCCGTGCACGACCTCGTCGCGCAGCACGGTGGCAGCATCAGCGCCGAGCACGGCATCGGACAGTCCAAGGTGGC
>DATMEC010000361.1:0-2248 GCA_035557125.1 Steroidobacteraceae bacterium | reverse complement strand
CGGGGCCCACCGGGGTTGTAGTCCACGGCTGCGGCCTACAGGATGCGCACGGCGAGCCCTCGGGGGTGTTTTGTGACCATGAAACGGCTTGCGGTCCTCTGTCTGGCAGTCGCGAACCTCGGTGCGGACGATCCGCCGCTGAATCCGGCCGCCCTGGATCGCGTGTCTGGTTTCGAGGGTGCATCCGGCCCGAAGCTGCCGGAACCCTGGTATTCCCCGGGCGCCGCCTCGCTCGACCACAACTCAGCCCATTCGGGAGGCGCGGCCGCCCGCATCGACCGCGATGCCTCGAGCCCGGGCGAGTTCACGCCCATCGCCATGACCATTCCGGTCGACTTCAGCGGCGCCGTCGTCGAGCTGTGCGAGGTGCCTCGCGCAGTCCCGGCAGCGACCGTCCTGGACACCGACACGGAGTTCGCAACTGGATCAAGCATCGACTCTTCCCGCTTCACCGTGCAGCAGGTGGACAACCTGGCAGTGCTTGCACGCGTGTGGGGTTTCCTCAAGTACCACCACCCGCGCGTCGCACGTGGCGAGCTGCATTGGGATTTCGAGTTGTTCCGCGTGCTGCCCGGGATCCTGAAAGCGTCGGATGCCGCCGCTCGCAATGCCGTCCTGCTCGCCTGGACACGCAAGATCGGCGAGCCGGAACCCTGCGATCCCTGTGCCACGGTCCCGCAGGATGCCCAGCTGTTTGCCGATCTCGAGTGGATTCACGATCGCGAAAACCTCGGCGACGAGTTGTCCCGCTACCTCGAGGACGTTTACCGCAATCGAGCGGCGGGCGAAGAGCAGTTCTTCGTGGTGCCCGGAACAAATTCCGGCAAGGCGGTCTTCGAGAACGAGCCCGCCTACGAGTCGTTTGAGACGCCGGACACTGGCTACCGCGTGCTCGCGCTGTTCCGATACTGGAACATCATCGAGTACTGGTTCCCGTACCGCGACGTGATTGGAACTTCCTGGCCAGACGTACTGCGGGAATTCGTTCCGAAGCTCGCAGCCGCGAGTTCGCGCCTCGAGTATGGCCTGGCGCTCAGCAAACTTGTCGCGCGAGTCCAAGACTCGCACGCGGTGCTCGCCGACACCGACGTCCTGCCGCCACGCGGCGCCTGCCAGGCTCCGGTCGACATTCGCTTCGTCGAAGGTTCGGCAACCATCGTGGCCTATGCCCATGCGTCGAAAGGTCCGGCGACGGAACTCCGAACTGGCGACGTCATCGCGGCCGTGGACTCGGTCCCCGTCGCGACCCTCGTGACTGACCGGATCCGCTACTACGCGGGCTCCAACGAAGCCCGGAAACTCGACTGGGCAGCGTACCTGCTGCTTCGGGGGCCCTGCGAGAACGTGGCGCTCGACGTCGTGCGTGCCGGCGAACGCATGGAGGTCGAGATCTCGCGCGTGCCGCTGGCGGAGCTCGAATTCGCGCAGGCGGCGAGGCACGATCGCCCCGGGGACACTCTCCAGTGGCTGGCCGACGACATCGCCTACATCAAGCTGTCGACGATCGACGTCGCGGACGTCGGCGACTACATGGAGCGCGTGCAGAAGGCGCGCGGCCTGGTCATCGACATCCGGGCCTACCCGACCAACGGCGTGGGGCCTGTGCTTGGCGGCCATCTCGTGCCGGAGCCGAAGGAGTTTGCGCAACTCTCCGGCGTCGACCTGCGCAACCCGGGAACTTTTCCCTGGACCTACAAGCCGCGGCTGGATCCGGTCGCGCCATACTTCGCCGGCAAGGTCGCGATCCTGGTCGACGAGAGGACCATCAGCCAGGCGGAATTCACAGCAATGGCGTTTCGAACCGCGCCCGGCGCCGTCGTCGTCGGCAGCGCCACCGCGGGGGCAGATGGCAGCATGACTACGGTCCCGCTCCCCGGAGGGCATGCGACCTGGATCAGCGGGGTCGGCGTGTTCTATCCGGACCGCTCACCGACGCAGCGAGTCGGCATCGTGCCTGACATCGTGGTGACCCCGACGGTCGCGGGCATCCGCGACGGCCGCGACGAGGTGATCGAGCGCGCCATCCGCGAGATCATGGGCGGCGGTTCGTGAGAATGACGACCGTAATCCCTTAATCGCCATATTTATGTGCCGTCCCGATCTGATATTCAACACAATCACGTTCCGGCCGGAGCGTGTTTGGCGATGATCTCAAATTCGTACGACACAATAATCATCGGCGCCGGCGCAGCGGGCCTCGCGGCAGCCGCGGACCTCACCGAGTCCGGGCAATCGGTTGTCGTCCTCG
>DATMEC010000360.1:0-4431 GCA_035557125.1 Steroidobacteraceae bacterium | reverse complement strand
TTGTAGAGTGGCGCGGGCGCGAGGCGGATGACATCCGGCTCGCGCCAGTCGCAGGTGAGGCCGCGCGCCAGCATGCGGTCGAAGAGGGTGCGGCCATGGCCGCGCGCACCGCGCAGGCGCACCGAGAGCTGCGCGCCGCGCGACTCGGGATCGCGTGGCGTCAGGATCTCGATGCGCTCGCCGAGGCGCATCTCGAGCAGCTGTTCGAGCCACCCGGTGAGCTGCAGGGACCGCTCGCGCAGCGCCGGCAGTCCCGCCTCGGCAAACTGCGCGAAGGAGGCCTGCAATGGAACCATGCCGAGCAGCGGATGGTTGCTGACCTGCCATCCCGCGGCGCCGCGGTACGGGCGGAACGGTTCCGCCATCTCGAAGCGGCTGTCGATGTCATTGCCCCACCAGCCGGACAATCGCGGTGCCCTCGTGTCGAAGTGACGCTCATGCACGAAGGCGCCGGCCGTCGCGCCAGGACCGCCGTTCAGGTACTTGTATGAGCACCAGGCGGCGAAATCCACGTCCCAATCGTGCAGCGACAGCGGCAGGTTGCCGACGGCGTGCGCGAGGTCGAAGCCGGCCATTGCGCCGACGCGGTGCGCGGCCGCGGCGAGCGCCGCGATGTCGAGACTCTGGCCGGTCAGGTACTGGACGCCCGGCAGCAGCACGAGCGCGAGGCGCGGTCCCAGGCGCTCGATCTCGGCGACGACGTCCTCGTGCCGTAGCAGGTGCTCGCCGGGGCGCGGCGCCACCTGGACAAGCGAGTCGCGGGGATCGAGGCCGTGCCAGCCGAGTTGCGACACCACGGCGTAGCGGTCCGACGGAAACGCGCCGTGCTCGATCAGGATCAACCGCCGCTCGCCGGCCGGGCGAAAGAAGCTCGCCATCAGCAGGTGCAGGTTGATCGTGAGCGAGTTCATCACGACCGTCTCGAGCGGCTGCGCGCCGGCAAGCGCCGCCGCGGTCGGCGCGAGCCGCTCGTGCAGGTTGAGCCAGTCGGCGCCGCGATCGTGGTAGCCGAGCACGCCGAGGTGCTGCCACTCGCCCATGAAAGCCGCCACGTCCCCGGCCGCGCGCCGCGGCTGCAGCCCGAGCGAATTGCCGCACAGGTAAATGACTTCGCGCCCGTCGGGCATGCGGGGGAAATGAAACTCCGCGCGCCGCGCGGTCGCAGGGCCCGCGGCGTCGCGCGCGCGCGCGGCCTCGAGCGAAAGCCCGGCACTCATTCGGCGTGCACCGGAAACAGAAGCGGCCGAGACGGCGCGGCGTCGGTGAGGAATGGCGGCAGCTGCAGGTCGAGGAGGTACAGGCCGTCCGGGATTTCAGGCGCGATCCATGCAAGTTCCGTGATGCTCGCCCGCGGCCGGGTCGCATCGGCGGCGCGCCGCGAGCCGGGCGGCAGGCCGAAGAAGACGCGGTGCGCGGTCAGCTTGCCGCCGTCGTCGGCGCGGTCGGCCGACGGCAGGTCGAGCACGAGTGCGTCGATGCCGCGGGCGACCAGCCAGGCCGCGGCCTGGCGCGTCAGGTAGGGCGCCGGCGCGGGCCCGCAATACGCGCGACGGGGCTCATCGGCAGTAGTGCGCACTACGAGCGCCGACGGCGGCGGCCCGCCGCCTCGCGCGAGCACCGCCTCGAGCGCGGCCGCCGTGAGCAGGCGGTCGCCCGGCGCGGGCGCCGGATCGCTGCTTTCCCGTGACGCGGACGCGGCCACCGGCTCGATCGTGACGAGCCGCGCCAGGGAAAGCCCACCCGGCACGCGCTCGCTGACCGCGACGCGATCGTCGGTCACGTGGCCGACGCATTCCGTGTGCGTGCCATTGCAGTGCGGAGCAAGCGTCAGGATCTCGCAGTTGCAGCTGCCGCCCGCGCGCGTGTCGCCCACGAATGAACCGGCGCGCAGCGGCCGCGCGTCCGCGCGTGGCGCTTCGAAGCAGGATGGCTGTGGTCCGGCGAAATCGAGGGGGATCGCGATCGAGATGGGGCTGCCGAGGTCGGCCCGGAAGCCCCGGCCGTCGACCTCGAATCGCATGACGTTCATTGTGTAATTATAGGCGCCCGACGGAACCGGACAGGCCGCCTCCGGGTCTGAGGTTCGGAATACCTAGGAGTCCCTGAATGGCGCCTCGCGCCGCTTCCCTGTGCCTTCTCCTGTTCGCCGCGGTGACGGCCGTCGCGAACGATGGCCTGCCGGCCGAAGAACCCGCCGCGTGGACGCGGCACGAGGTGGACCTGCAGTACATGGGATTCACGACCCGCTACACCTGCAGCGGGCTCAAGAGCAAGGTCAAGCTGCTGCTCAAGCACATGGGAGTGCGCGAAGACGTGAAGATCCTCGAGCGCGGCTGCGAATTCGGCTACCAGAAAGTCGCGGACTTCCCGCGCCTCAAGATTACGTTCTGGGCGCCGACGCTGCCTGAGACGGGCGACAAGAACCCGGGCGAGCCGGTGCTCGGCGTATGGAAGGCTGTCACGATCAAGCGCAATTCGCCGAAGGGACTGGAGATGGGGGATTGCGAGCTGGTCGAGATCTTTCGCGACCGCGTGATGCCGAAGTTCCTCACCCGCGACATGCAGGGCGACGTCAACTGCATTCCGCACCAGCTGGTGGGCAACCGCATCGACCTGCGCTTCGAGGTCCTGACCGGCGTCCAGTCGGTGGACGACGCGGCCGCGCGCGGCGACTGATCAGCTCTCCGCGCGGCGGCGGTTGCGGCACGGCAACCGGACCGGGGCCGCGTCGCCGTCCAGCCTTTGCGCGGTGAGCGCCCCGCCCCAGACGCAGCCCGTGTCGAGGCACAGCAGGCCAGGCTCGGCGAGGTAGCCGAGCGCCGACCAGTGGCCGAACACGAAGGCGTCCCCGCGCGTCGCGCGCTCAGGATGCCGGAACCACGGCATCGTGCCGTGCGGCGCGTCCTCGACCGTGCCCTTGTGCGAGAGCACGAGCCGGCCCTTGCGGTCGACGAGTCGCAGGCGTGTCAGGCAATTCACTATGAAGCGCAGTCTTGGGGCACCCTCGAGCGCCGGCGACCAGCGATCGGGCCCGTCGCCGTACATCGCCGCGAGCAGCCCGGGTGCGTCCTTGCGCAGCGCCCGCTCGACCTCGCGCGCGCAACGCTCGGCGTCGGCGAGCGACCACTCGGGCGGGAGCCCCGCGTGGATGAGCGTCCAGCGGACGCCGCGCTCGCGGTGCAGGAGGGGCCGCGAGGCGAGCCAGTCGAGCAGTTCCGCGGCATCCGGCGCGTCCAGCACGGCCTCGAGCTCGCGCTCGCGCTTGCGCACGCCCTTCGGCGCAAAAGCCATCGCAAGCAGGTGCAGGTCGTGGTTGCCGAGCACGACGGTCGCAGCGCTGCCCATCGACTTGACCTCGCGCAGCACGGAGAGAGAATCCGGGCCGCGGTTGACGAGGTCGCCCGTGAGCCAGAGGCGGTCGCGGCCGGCGTCGAAGCCGATGCGCCCGATGAGCGCCATGAACTCCGCGTGGCAGCCCTGCAGGTCGCCGATCGCGTAGATCGCCACTAGCACGACACTCGCTAGTGAATCTTGCCGGGTATCGCCAGCGTGAACGCCGGGATCGGCGCGTCGAATTGCACGCCGTCGTCGCCGAGCATCTGGTAGGAACCCTGCATCGAGCCGACCGGCGTCTCTAGGACGGCGCCGCTCGTGTAGCGGAAGCCCTGGCCCGGCATCAGGTGCGGCTGTTCGCCGACGACGCCCTCGCCGCGCACCTCCTGCACCTTGCCGTTCGCGTCGGTGATCACCCAGTGGCGGCCGAGCAGCTTCGCGGGCACGGTGCCCCGATTCCTGATCGTGACGGTATAGGCGAAAACGTAGCGCTGCTCGTCGGGATCCGACTGGTCCTCGAGGTAGCGGGTATCGATCGCGACGCTGATCGGGTTCGTGTGGGGAACGGTCATCTGGCGGCCTGCTGCAGGCGCACCGCCAGCACGTCGCAAGGCGCGGCGTGCAGCACGGTGTCTTCCGTGAAATTGACCAGAATCGACGGCCCGCGGCGCTCGTGGCAGCCGAGCACGATGAGGTCGGCCTGCTGTTCCTGGGCCGCGCGCACGATCTCCGCCTTGATGTTGCCTGCGGTGACCTCGCGGCGCGCCGCGCCGATGCCCAGCCTTTCGGCGAACTGTGCGAGCCGCGCGGTCGCGCGGTTCACGAGCTCCTCCTCGATCTGGATCGCGGGCAGCAGCGTTTCTCCCATGGGCTCGACCGGCACGTACTCGACCACGTGCAGGACCGAAAGCTCCGCACCCGTCAGCGAAGCGAGGTCGCGCGCCCGCTCGCCGATCGGGTCGCACTGCTCGCCCAGGTCCACCACCAGCAGGATTCGGCGGTACATGCCCATCGCCGGATTATAGCGCCGCCAGTCGCGCGAACTCGGCGGGGGCGAGCGTTTCGGGGCGGCGGCTGGGCTCAATGCCGGCCGCGGCA
>DATMEC010000359.1:0-3644 GCA_035557125.1 Steroidobacteraceae bacterium | reverse complement strand
AGTTTCGACGTCATCGTCATCGGCGGCGGACCGGCGGGCTACCCCGCCGCGATCCGGGCGGCACAGAACAAGCTCTCGGTCGCCTGCATCGACGGCTGGAAGAATCGCGACGGCAGCTCGGCGTTCGGCGGCACCTGCCTCAACGCGGGCTGCATCCCCTCGAAGGCGCTGCTCGAGTCTTCCGAACTCTTCCACCGCGCGCAGCACGAGTTTGCGGCCCATGGCGTGAAGTTCGACGGCATCGGCTTCGACGTCGCCGCCATGCAGAAGCGCAAGGGCGCCATCGTCAAGGGGATGACGCAGGGCATCCTCTCGCTGCTGAAGGCCGCCGGGGTCACGCCGCTGCCGGGACACGGCAGACTGCTGCCCGGCCGCAAGGTCGAGTTCACCGGCGCTGACGGTGCGAAGCGCACTTTGCAGGCGAAGCACGTGGTAATCGCCTCCGGCTCGGAGCCGATGGCGCTGCGCGGCGTCGAATTCGACGGCAAGCAGGTCGTCGACTCCTGGGGCGCGCTCGAATTCGAGGCGGTGCCGAAGCGGGTCTGCGTCATCGGCGCGGGCGTCATCGGGCTCGAGCTCGGCAGCGTTTGGCGCCGTCTCGGTGCCGAAGTCGTGGTGCTCGAGGCGCTCGACCAGTTCCTGCCGATGGCCGACGGCGCGGTCTCGAAGGAAGCGGCGCGCCATTTCAAGAAACAGGGGCTCGACATCCGCCTCGGCGCGAAAGTCTCCAGTGCGAAGGCCGGCAAGGATGGCGTGAACGTCGCCTATACGGATGCGTCCGGCGAGCAAAAGCTCGCGGTCGACCGCGTGATCGTCGCCATCGGACGGCGGCCGTACACCAAGGACCTCCTGGCCGAAGGCACCGGCGTCGCCCTCGATCAGCGCGGATTCGTCCAGGTGGACGATCACTGCAAGACCGGCGCCGAGGGCGTGTGGGCGGTCGGCGACTGCGTGCGCGGCCCGATGCTGGCGCACAAGGGCAAGGAGGAGGGCGTCGCGGTGGCGGACCTCATCGCCGGGCAGTACGGGCACGTCAACTACGACGTCATCCCGTCCGTGATCTACACGGCCCCGGAAATCGCCTGGGTCGGGCAGACGGAAGAGCAGGCAAAAGCCGCGGGGCGCCAGCTCAAGATCGGCAGCTTCCCGTTTGCAGCCAGCGGCCGGGCCAAGGCCATGGAAGCGGGCGTCGGTTTCTGCAAGGTCGTCGCCGATGCCGGCAGCGACGAGATCCTCGGCGTGCACATCATCGGCCCGATGGCCGGCGAGCTGATTGCGGAGGCCGTGCTAGCCATGGAGTATTCGGCGAGCAGCGAGGACCTGCAACGCACCATCCACGCCCACCCGACCTTGTCGGAAGCGCTGCACGAGGCCGCGCTGGCGGCAGACAAGCGGGCTATAGATATACCGAATCGCTAGGTTCGGCGGCGCGCGCTGATGATGCCGGGCATGGTCGAGAGCCGCGCCAGCAGCCGGGTCAGCTCCTCGAGTCCCCTGACGGCCACGCGCAGCGACAGGTCCGCGCTTCCCTGCGCCGCGTCGCCCTGGGACGCGAGGCGCTCGATGTCGATGTGCTCTTCAGCGACGACCGTCGTGATGTCGCGCAGGAGGCCGCGCCGGTCCATCGCGTGCACGACGATCTCGACCGGATAGCGCCGCCCTGCGGCCTTCCCCCAGTCCACCTGGAGCAGGCGTTGTGGCGAACGCGCAGCCAACCTGCGCAGGTTGCGGCAGTTCGCCCGGTGAATCGTGATGCCGCGTCCTACCGTGACGTATCCGGTCACCGGCTCCGGCGGCACGGGATTGCAGCAGCGCGCGTGCGTCGAAAGCAGGTCGCTCACGCCCTCGACCTCGACCGCGGCAGCCAGTTCTTTCCGCGTCACGCCGATCGGCGGCATGTCCGCGGCCGGACCCGGCGGCGCCCGGCCGCGCAGGCGCCGCTCGATCGCGCCGGCCACCTGAGCGAGCCCGACATCGCCCGATCCGATCGCGGCGTGCAGGGCTTCCGCGCTCGAGAGCCCGAACTCTCCGATCAGGTCCGAGGTGAGCGAATGCTCGGCGCCGAGCCGCTCCAGCTCGCGCTCAAACATTTCCCGTCCTTCGCGCCGGTTCTCGCCCATGTCCTGCCGCTTGAACCAGGCTCGCACTTTGGTGCGGCTGCGCGCAGATGCGAGATAGCCTTCGCGCTCGATCAGCCAGTCTCGGGACGGCTGCGGCTTCTTGCCGCCGATGATCTCGACGACCTCGCCGTTGGCGAGGCGATGGTTGAGCGGCACGATGCGGCCGTTGACGCGCGCCCCGCGACAGCGGTGCCCGAGCTCCGTGTGCACGTGGTAGGCGAAGTCGATCGGCGTCGAGCCGGTCGGCAGGTCGACGACCTCGCCCTTGGGTGTGAGGGCATAGACGCGGTCGTCGAACAGGTCCGCGCGCACCCGGCTCAGGAAGTCGGATTCAGTCTCCGCTTCCGAGGCGGGCGCCAGAAGCTCGCGCAGCCACTCGATCTTGCGGTCGTAGGCCGCGTCGCGCGCGGCGCCTTCCTTGTAGCGCCAGTGCGCGGCGACTCCGAGCTCGGCATGGTCGTGCATCTCGCGCGTGCGGATCTGGATCTCGACCGGCACAGCGGCTGGGCCGAGCACCGCAGTGTGCAGCGAGCGGTACAGGTTGTCCTTGGGTGTCGCGATGTAGTCGTCGAACTCGCCAGGCACGTAGTGCCACCGGCCGTGCACGACGCCGAGCGCGGCGTAGCAGTCCTCGACCGACGCCGTGATGACGCGCACGGCGCGCACGTCGAAGACCTGCTCGAAAGCGAGGTTCTTGCGGTGCATCTTTCTCCAGATGCTGTAGATGTGCTTCGGCCGGCCCACGACCTCGGCCGCGATGCCGGCGCTCGCGAGCTCGCCCGAGATCTCCGCGATCAAGGACTCGATGTATCGCTCGCGGTCGATGCGCGACTCGTTGAGCCAGCCGGCGATGCGGCGGTATTCGGCCGGCTCCAGCCAGCGGAACGCCAGGTCCTCGAGCTCCCACTTGAGCTGCCAGATGCCGAGCCGGTTCGCGAGCGGGGCGTAGATCTCGCGGGTCTCCCACGCGAGGTGCAGACGCGCGGGGTCATCGAGCTCACGCGCGCGCCGCATCCTGCGCAGCTGGTCCGCGAGGCGCACGAGCACGAGCCGCGGGTCGGTGACGACGGCAAGCAGCATCCGGCGCAGCGTGTCCGCCTGTCCGCCCGACAGGGCGCTGCCGGTCGCCGGCAGGGCTCCGGCGCGAAACTCGCCCAGCCGCCCGAGTTCCTCCGCGAAGACCGTCGCGGCCTCGCCGAAAATCGCGACGGCGTCGGCGCGCGCGAGATGTCCGCCGGCGATCAGCGGCTGGATCAGGGCGCCGGCGACGATGTCGCGCTCGCCGTCGAGCGCGACGATGATCGCGGCAGTTTCGTCGCCCTGGATGCGTGCCCGCGCCAGGCCGTCGTCTGCCGTCGCCCGGGCCTCGAGCGCAGCGCGCAGGTCGTCCAGCACGGCCGCTCCGGCGGCCGCTCCCGTGGTCGTCGTCTTCATGGCGAATGGCTATCATAACTCCCATGGTGCGTATCCTCGGCCTCGATCCCGGGTCGCGAATCACGGGTTACGGCGTCGTGGACGCCGGCC
>DATMEC010000358.1:0-10983 GCA_035557125.1 Steroidobacteraceae bacterium | reverse complement strand
CGGCCTCGGTGTCCACGAGCACTTGTGTCGGCCCCTGGAATGGCCCCGGACCGTCGACGATGCCCGCGTAAGCGATGCGCGGCCCGAGCGTCTCACCCGTGTCCCAGGCCTTCATGCGCTCGCGCTTCGCCGGCTCCGCTGCCATGTCGCGCACGCCCGTGACGCCTCCTGCGAGCAGCAGCAGGCCGTCGGCTGGCTCCGGGTGGCTGTGCATGTCCCACAGGCCCGGGACGAGCGCGCGGCCCCGAGCGTCGATTCGCACTGCGTTCGCCGGAACTTCGAAGGAGCCGTCGGTCCCGACCTGCCGGATCGTGTTGCCTTCCACGAGCACGCTGCTGCCGGGCTTCCTCGCGCCCAATTCGGCGTCAAAGAGGTTTGCGTTCTCGATGAGAAGCGGGCCTTTCGGCAGCTGGCGCAGGCGCGCGGCCTGCGCGCGGCGCAGCTCCGACAGTCTCGCCTCCTGCGCGGCGAGGAGCTCCGCCGCCACGGGCTCCCAGCCCTCGGGCGTCATCGTGACCCAGCTGTCGACGCTAGCGAAGAAATCGCCCGCCTCGTCGAGCCAGACGGCGGATGGCTGGTAGCCGAGCCCGTACAGCGCGACGAGGCGCACGGCCTTCGTCGACTCGCCGTTCTTCACCGTGCGCTTTTCCAGGATTTCCGCGCGAGCTTCGCCGGACGGCAACAGTGCGATGGTGCTCCCCGGCGCCGCCAGCGCCGCTTTCGCGAGCATGGGGAGCTCGGCCGGCGTGCCGGACTGGCTCAGGTAGAACGCGGGACGCTCGAGTTTGCGTTCACCCGCTTCGACCTTGTTCCGCCAGGCCGCCTTCCCATCCGCAATCGAGAATCGCTCGGATATCGCGTTCTTCAGGTAGTCGTTGCCGTCGACCGTGATCGACGCGGGGATGCCGGCTTCATCCAGCACGATGCGCGAACGCACCGAGGGACCCCGGCCGCGGTCGTTGAATGCGTACAGGTAAAGCCCGGCGCCGTCGTCGAGCCGGCACTCGCGGTGGTAGCCGGCGGGATTGCCGCCGATGGACATCGGGAATACGCGCCCCGGAACGGAGCCGTCGGGACAAGCGGTGACAGGCGGCGCGGCGGCCGGATCCGCGGCCGTGGCTACAGCGGCCAGGATCGAGAGGCAGAGTGCAACGCCAGTTCGACGCATCGGCGACACCTCAGCGCTTTGCCGTCAGCCGCCTGACCGGTTTCGACGGCGCCGGCTTCTCGTCGCCGTGCAGCAACATCAGCGACTCCATGAGGTCGTCGTCCGCGCTCGAGCAGATGCCGAGGAGCAGCGCGTCGTCATGGCCTTTCGGCGCGACGTAGGCGTGGCCCATCGTGCTGTCGATGTAGATGGATTCGCCGGTCTGCAGCACAACCGGCTCGTAGAACTCGGTGTGGATCTCGACCGGGCCCTGCAGCACGTAGATGTACTCCTCGCCCGGGTGGTGGACCAGCTCGCCGAACTCCTCGATGCTCCTTGCCCGCACGCGGGTCACGGTCGGCACCATGCGCTTGCGGCGCAGGTCCGGGCACATGTAGAAGTATTCGTAGTTCGGCGTGTTGACACGGATTGCGTCCGCGAGCTTGCCGATCGACCGGCGTGCGGTGATCGGCGCGCCGTTTGCGGTGTCGGCCTCGCTGAACAGGTCCGACATCCTGAGGTTCAACCGCTGGCTGAGCTGCAGCAGCTTGTCGTACGTGAGCGTCAGGCGGTCGTGCTCGACCTTGGCGAGCGTCGACAGCGGAATCCCGGTGCGCTCGCTCATTTCCTTGAGCGTCCAGTCGTTGCGCAGGCGCAGGCTCCGCAGGAGGCTGCCGAGCGTCGGGCGGCGCGGCTTGGTGGGTGTCATGGACGCGATTCTAAGGGCGGGCACCCTTTGACGTCATTCTCCAATTAGGACTACCATGACCTTATCAGGATAATAACCCGGGGCTTACGCATGCGCGTCATTTCTCCGATCGCGACACTTCTCAGCACCTCGCTCCTCTCGCTGTCGGCCGTCGCCCAGGTACCGGCGACGCCACAGGCCGCGGAAGCACCGGGCATTCCCGAGGAGACCGCGACCCCTGCCGCACCCGCTGGACCGCAGCTCACGGGGGCAGACCTCGAAGCCTGGCTCGACGGTTTCCTCCCATACGCGCTCGCGCGCGGCAATGTCGCAGGCGGCGTCGTCGTCGTCGTCAAGGACGGCGAAGTCCTGCTGCAGAAGGGCTACGGCTACGCCGACGTCGAGAAAAAGCTCCCGGTGGACGCCGGGGCAACGCTGTTCCGCCCGGGCTCGGTCTCCAAGCTTTTCACCTGGACCGCCGTCATGCAGCAGGTCGAGCGCGGCAAGCTCGACCTCGACGGCGACGTCAATCAGTACCTCGACTTCGAGATCCCGCCGGGCCCGGCGGGCGAGCCGGTGCGGGTGCGCGACCTCATGACCCACACGGCTGGCTTCGAGGAGGCACTCAAGGAGCTGATCTCGGAAGATCCGTCGCGCATCGCGACGCTCGAGGACACGGTGAAAAGCTGGGTGCCGGAGCGAATATTCGAGGCCGGCACGATGCCCGCATACTCGAATTACGGCACGGGCCTTGCTGGCTACCTGGTGGAGCGCACGTCCGGCGTCTCGTTCGACGACTACCTCGACCAGAACATCTTCGGGCCGCTCGGGATGCAGCACTCGTCGTTCCGCCAGCCGCTGCCCGAGTCCCTTGCGACCGGCATGGCACAGGGCTACGAGGTCGCCACCGGGAAGCCCCAGGGCTATGAGCTGATCAACCTCGCGCCCGCGGGCTCGCTCGCGGCCACGGGCAGCGACATGGCCCGCTTCATGATCGCGCACTTACAAAAAGGCGCGTACGGAGAGGCGCGGATCCTGTCCGAGGAGACCGCGAAAAAGATGCACGGCACGCCGCTTACGATCATCCCGAACGTGAACCGCATGGTGCTCGGCTTCTACGAGACGGACACCAACGGGCACCGCATCATCTCGCACGGCGGCGACACCCAGTATTTCCACAGCGACCTGCACCTTTTCGTCGACGACGGCGTCGGCTACTTCATTTCCTTCAACGCCGGCGGCAAGGAAGGGGCGGTGGGCGCGATCCGCGAGGCGTTCTACCGCAACTTCGCCGACCGTTACTTCCCCGGTCCCGCAGTCCAAGGCGAGATCGACGAGGAGACGGCGAAGGCGCACGCGGCCGAGATCGCGGGCAGCTACATCAGCTCGCGCAGGCCCGAGAGGAATTTCATCAGCGTCCTCAACATGCTGCAGCCGCTCAAGGTCGTGGTGAACGAGGACGGCACGATCTCGCTGCCGCTGCTCACGGACCTCAACAGCGAGCCGACGAAGTGGCGCGAGGTCGCGCCCTACGTCTGGCGCGAGGTGGGCGGCAAGGCACGCCTCGCGGCCGACGTGCAGGATGGCAAGGTCACGCGCTTCGCGCCGGAGTGGATCTCGCCCTTCATGTACATGGAGCGCTCGTCCGGGCTGAAAGGCGTCGGCTGGCTGATGCCCGCGACGATCCTGAGCCTCGCGGCGCTGGCTCTCACAGTCCTGTTCTGGCCCGTCGCCGCGCTCGTGCGACGCCATTACAAGAAGGCCCTCCCCTTCACGGGTCGCGAAGCCAAGGCCTATCGCTTGGGCCGCATCGGGGCGCTCCTGTCGCTCGGCGCGATCGGCGCCTGGATCGGCACCATCCTGGCGATGCTCTCAAACCTTAAATTGCTGTCGTCGAAGTTCGACTGGTGGGTCGCGATCCTGCACATCCTCGGCACGCTCGCCGTGTTCGCCGGCCTGGCACTCGCGATCTGGCACCTCGCCGTGGTGTGGCAGGCGCCGAAGCGCCGCCTGGGAAAGACCTGGGCGGTCGTCCTGGTGTTGTCGACGGCCGTCTGCCTCTGGGTCGCGATCGCCTACCACCTGGTCGGCATCAGCACGAACTACTGATGCAGCTCACGGTTGAGCGGGAGCTCATCCCGCTATCGGCCCCGTTCACGATCACGGGCTATACGTTCACCGACATGACGGTCGTGGTGGTGCGCGTCGAAGATCGCGGCGCGGCAGGCCAGGGCGAGGCCGCAGGCGTCTACTACCTGGGCGACGACGCCGAGCGCATGTGTGCGGCGATCGAAGGCGTGCGGCACGACGTCGAGGCCGGGATCGACCGCGAGGCACTGCGCCGGCTGCTGCCGCCCGGCGGCGCCCGCAACGCGCTCGACTGTGCGCTGTGGGACCTCGAGGCCAAGCGCCTGCGCCAGCCGGCCTGGCGCATCGCGGGGCTCGAGCGCCCGCGCGCCCTGCTCACCACGTTCACGATTCCTGCGAACGACCCGGGCACGATGGCCACGAAAGCCGTCGAGTACGCCCAGGCGAAGTCCCTCAAGCTGAAGCTCACGGGCGAGCTCCCGCTCGACGCCGAGCGTGTGCGCGCCGTGCGCAAGGCGCGCCCGGACGCATGGATGGGCGTGGACGCCAACCAGGGCTTCACGCCCGCGACCCTCACGGCGCTGATGCCGGACCTCGTCGCCTGCAAGGTCAAGCTGGTCGAACAGCCGTTCGCGCGCGGGCGCGAGGCCGACCTCGACGGGTTCCGCTGCCCGATCCCGGTGGCCGCGGACGAGAGCGTGCAGGCGTTGACGGACATCGAGCCGCTGGTCGGCCGCTTCGACATCGTAAACATCAAGCTCGACAAGTGCGGCGGACTCACCGAGGGCCTCGCGATGGTGGCGGAGGCACGGCGCCACGGCCTCGGCGTGATGGCCGGCAACATGGTGGGCAGCAGCCTCGCGATGGCGCCGGCGTTCATGCTGGGCCAGCTGTGTGACATCAACGACCTGGACGGCACCCTGTTCATCGCGCATGACCGCGAGGTCGCCATGGCTTTCGAGCACGGCAAGGTCGCCTACCCCGACCGCGGCTGGGGTGCGGCGGGCTGAAATTGACAATTCTCTGATCAGGATTAATATCTCCGCGCGGGACATTTTTCGCGACGGAGACACCGTGGCGCACAAAAAGGGTGGTCAAGCGACCAGGCGGCGCCTCCTCCAGGGCGCGGCCCTCGGCATCGGCTTGCCGATGCTCAACCTCGCCTCCTTCCGCCTCTTCGCGGACAGCCCCGCGACCTACTCCGCCCGCGCCGTCGCCATCGTCGAGCGGTCGCTCGTGATCGACATGCTCGCCGTGCTGAAGATCAATTTCCTGCCCGAAGCGTACGCGGCTCCGCTCACCCCGGCCGAGACCGCAGCGTTCCGGAGCTGCGGCATCACCGGTTTCAACAATGCCGTAGGCACGGGCGGGCCGGCGGTGGTCGAGGAGACGCTCTCCTTCCTCGCCGCATGGCAGGGATTCTGCGCGCGCAACTCGGACCTTTTTTGCGTCGTCGACACCGCAGCCGACCTCGACCGCGCGAAGGCCGCTGGCAAGTGCGCGGTGATGATGGGCGTCCAGAATTCCGAGCATTTCCGCAACGCCGGGGACGTCAAGCCATTCCACCAGCTCGGCCAACGCTGCTCGCAGCTCACCTACAACAGCCAGAACCTCCTCGGCTCCGGCAGCACGGACCGCGTGGACGGGGGCGTCAGCGACTATGGTGCCGAGATCATCGCGGCGATGAACGACGCCGGCATGCTGGTGGACGTCTCGCACTGCGGAGACCGCACGACGCTGGATGCGATCGAGATTTCGAAGCGGCCGATCGCCATCACACACTCGAACTGCCGCGCGCTGAATAATCACCCGCGGCTCAAGACCGACGAGGCGATCCGGAAGCTCGCCGCCCGGGACGGCGTCATGGGCATCACCGGCGTGCGCAACTTCGTGCGCGACCGCGAGCCGACCACGATCGAGCACATGGTCGATCACATCGACCACGTGGTGAAGCTCGCCGGCATCGAGCACGTCGGCATCGGCTCCGACTCGGACCTGAACGGTTACGACGACATGCCGGCGGACCAGCGCAAGTCGCTGATGGATTCCTACAAATCGAGCTACGCCTTCCGCGACAAGCTCGACACCGACGGCTTCGACCATCCGAAGAAGACTTTCGACCTGACCGAGGCACTCATCCGGCGCGGCTACGGCGACTCGAACATCGAGGCCGTGCTCGGCGGCAACTTCAGGCGGCTGCTGGGGACCGTGTGGGTCCCGGCGCCGGCCCAGACAGCAAAGGACAAAGCAGCATGAACACGCAACGCGGACGCAATTCGCTGACGGTTGCCGGGGCAGTCGCACTTGCCCTCGCAACGGCCGCGGCCGGAGCCCAGACCGCCGGCTCGACCGGCCTCGGCGAGGTCATCGTGACTGCTCAGAAGCGCGCCGAGGCGCTTGCCGACATCCCGATGTCGGTCTCCGTCCTGCCCGGCGAGGCGCTCGAGCGCCAGCAGGTCGACAACTTCCAGGACCTGGTGTCGATGGTCCCCGGCCTCAGCCTGACCTCGAGCACGCGCGGCGTCACGCGGATTTCGCTGCGCGGCATCAACACGAGCGGCGTGGCCTCGACCGTCGGCGTCTACGTAAACGACGTGCCATTCGGGTCGAGCAGCGGCCTCGCAAACGCCGCGATCCTGTCCGGCGACATCGACACTTTCGACATGGCTCGAGTCGAGGTTCTGCGGGGCCCACAGGGCACGCTGTACGGCGCGAGCTCGCTCGGTGGCGTGATCAAGTACGTGACCAACGCGCCCTCGACCGAAGGCTTCGAGGCCCGCGCCCAGGGCTCGATCGAGGACGTCGAGGGCGCCGACATGGGTTACGCGATGACCGGCGTCGTGAACATTCCCGTGAGCGACACTTTCGCCGTGCGCGCGAGCGGCTTCTTCCGCTCCGACGGCGGCTACGTCGCGTCGATCGGCAACAACCCGATCCCGGCGCTGCAGGACCCGTCCGTGAACATCTACGACGGCACGCTGGTGGAGGACGAAATCAACGGCTCCGAGGTGACGGGCGGCCGCGTTTCCGCGCTCTTCGAGCCGTCGGAAAACTTTTCCCTCGACCTGACCGTGCACTACCAGAACATCGACAGCGACAACTCGGATGCGTACGAGGTCGACCCGGTGACGCTCGAGCCGCTCTACGGCGGACTGGTCGCATCGCGCTACCACGACGAGCCGACCGACATCGAGTACCGGCTCTACAGCGCGAAGCTCGACTGGGATCTCGGCGGCGCCACACTCGAGTCCGTGACGAGCTACAGCGAGTTTCTGCAGGACTTCGAGCTCGACGGCGCCCTGGTCGACGCCGTCGGGGCGGGATTCGGGACCGCGCAGCTGCTGACCTTCGTCTACAGCACGCCGGGCACGACCGACACGCTGTTGTCGGGCATGCAATTCCAGACCACGGGTACGGACAAGTTCACCCAGGAGTTCCGCCTGATCTCGCCGGAGAACGAGAAATTCGAGTGGCTGCTCGGCGCCTATTACACGGAGGAGGATTCGCTCATCCACCAGCAGGTGCTCGCGGTGGAGCCCGGCACGAACAACGTGGTGGCCGCCATACCCGAATTCGCGGACGTTTCGCTCGACTCCACGTACGAGGAACTCGCGCTGTTCGGGAACGCGACTTGGCACCTCACCGACCGCTTCGACCTCTCGTTCGGCGCACGCTGGAGCGACAACGACCAGGATGCCGCGCAGAACGTGTTAATCATCCTCCCGCTCCTGCCGGGCGGCCAGGTCGAACAGAACTTCGACAACCTCAAGTCCTCCGAGAGCCCGGTCACCTGGTCGTTCTCGCCGCGCTACGAATTCTCCGACACGACCTCGGCCTACTTCCGCGTCGCGACCGGCTTCCGCCCAGGCGGCCCGAACGTGCTGCCGCCGGGCTCCGGTGCGCCCGCGACCTACGACTCGGACGAGCTGACGAACTACGAGATCGGCCTCAGGACAGGCAACTCGAGCGGCAGCTTCTCGCTCGACGTCGCCGCGTTCTTCCTCGACTGGAAGGACATCCAGCTGTTCCAGGTCGTCAACGACTTCGGCGTCAATGCCAACGGCGGCACCGCCGAGAGCAAGGGCCTCGAGTTCACGGCGACGGCAAGCGTCACCGAGGGTCTCAGCTTCAGGTTTACCGGTGCGTATACCGATGCCGAGCTGACGGAAGACACGGACCCGGATGGCGCAGGGCCGATCCCAGATCTCGTCGGCGGCCTCGACGGCGACGAACTGCCGTTCGTGCCCGAGTGGACACTCGCGCTCGGCGGCGACTATGAGTGGAGCGCTTTCGGCGATGCGACGGCTTACGTCGGCGGCCAGGTCGCCTACACGGGCGATCGCACGGCGGACTTCGGGAACCGCCTCGACCCCCTGGACCCGACCTCGCCGCGGCGCGAGGCCGACGACTACACGACGGTGGACCTGCGCACTGGCATCCTCTGGGACAACTGGTCGATCGAGCTCTACGGCAAGAATCTGACCGACGAGGACGGAATCACCAGCATCGCCGCCCCGGCCGCCTTCCTCCCGAACGGCGCCGCGGCCGTCTCGATCATCCGGCCGCGCACGATCGGGCTGGCACTCGGTATCCGGTTCTGAGAGGGAAAAGCAACATGAACACGCATCGCGGACGCCATTCGCTCAAAGTGGCGGGCGCAGTGGCACTCGCCCTCGCGGCCGCGACGGCCGGCGCCCAGACGGCGGACACCACGGACCTCGGCGAAGTCATCGTGACCGCGCAGAAGCGCGCCGAGCGCATCCAGGACGTACCGGTCGCCGTCAGCGTGGTCGCCGGATCGCAGCTCGTGGACAGCGGCTCCGTACAGCTCACGGACTATGCGGCCTACGTGCCCGGCATGTACGTGGACAGCGGCGGCAGCCCGGGCCTGTCGACGATCTCGCTGCGCGGCATCGGGCCGATGGGTTCGAGCTCCACCGTGGGCATGTACATCGACGAAGCCCCGATCGGCTCGAGCGGCATCTACAACAGCACGTCGATACTGACTTTCGACCTGCTGCCATACGACGTCGAACGCATCGAAGTGCTGCGCGGCCCGCAAGGCACGCTGTACGGTGCGAGCTCGATCGGCGGCCAGCTGAAGTACGTGACGATCGCGCCGGCCCTCGACGAGTTCGAGGGCAAGATCGGTGTCGAAGCCCTCGATGTCACCGACGGCTCGGACGCGAACTTCAACTATGGGGCGCGCGTCAGCATACCAATCGTGAAAGACTCCCTCGGCTTGTCGCTGAGCTACGCCAGCCGCGACCTGCCTGCGTACATCGACAATGTCCAGACCGGCGAAACGGACGTGAACGAGGGCACCCAGGAGGGCGCTCGCGTCGCGTTGCTCTGGCAGCCTTCCGACGGCACCTCCGTCACGCTGTCGGCCCTGCGGCAGGAAGTGGACAGCGATTCCCCGGCTCAATTCATGGAGGATGAAACGGGCACGCCCCTCGGCAACGGCCTGTCGACGAACCTGATCCTGGGCGAGCCTTTCGAGAGCCAGTACGACCAGTTCTCCGCGACACTGAGCTTTGAGCTTGGCTCAACGACGCTGACGTCGGTGACTTCATACAGCGACGTCGAGTTCGCATACACGGCGGACGCGTCGAGATCGTTCGGTGCCGCCCTCGGAGGCATCCTGGTCGATATCCTGTACTCGTTTGACCAGAAAAAGCTGACGCAGGAAGTCCGCCTCGCATCGGCGGCTGACGCCCGCCTCGAATGGCTGGTCGGCGGATTTTACACGGACGAGGACAACGAGGTCGGTCAGCTGGTCAGCGCCTACGACCCGGCCACGGGCGACCCAATACCCGGCTTCAATCCGCTGGCAGTCGTTGAGCTGCCGAACGAGTACCAGGAGTACGCCGCGTTCGTGAACGGCACGTACAAGTTCACCGACGCGTTTCACCTTTCCGCCGGCGTGCGCTACGCGCGCAACGACCAGGAATTCCGTCAGATCAGCTCGGGACTCATCGTGCCGCCTGCGAACAACCCTGGCACGTCGGACGAGGATGTCGTCACGTACAGCCTGAGCCCGGAGTGGCACGTCGGCGACGACACGATGGTGTACGCGCGCGCGGCCACGGGTTATCGCCCCGGCGGCCCGAACGTCTTCATTCCCGGTGTCCCGCCGACGGTGGCCTCGGACGAGATGACCAGCTACGAGGTCGGTATCAAGTCGTCCGTCGCCGGCGGCGCCGTCCGGCTCGAAGCAGCCGCCTTCTACATGGACTGGGACGACATTCAGCTCTCCGTCGTCTTCCCGAACGGCCTGGGAGGCCTCGCCAATTCCGGCGCAGCAGAAAGCCAGGGCATCGAAGGCTCCCTGAACTGGCTCGTCGGCGAGAACTTCACGGTTGGATTGAACGGCGCGTACACCGATGCGCAGCTGACCGAGGACAATGCACAGACCGGCGCCCAGGCTGGGGACCGCCTGCCCCGTACGCCGGAGTGGAGCGGCGCGCTGTTCGCCGATTACGGCTTCGAGGCGGGAAGCAACCTCGCGTGGCAGTTCGGCGGCCTCCTGCGCTATGTCGGCGATCGCGTCTCGGACCCGAGCAGCGAGCCTGGCACGGTCACGGCGGGCAGCTACGCGACGATCGACCTCAACGCGGCTCTCACCATCAACGAGCGCTGGACGATTCGCGCGTATGCTCGCAACGTCGCCGACGAGGACGGCGCCATATCGCGTGACATCGACATCGAGAATTCCGCGCTCGGCCCGGCCACCCCGGATTTCATCGGGGTTGTCCCCCTCCAGCCGCGCACGTTTGGCATCGGTGTCGAACTCGACTTCTGAGGCATGAGCGCGCTGCCCGCACCACCGGCGAGCGCTGGCGCGCTCTTGCTGCCGAGTCCGTACCTGCTGTTCCTCGGCGACGTCACCGAAGCCGGCTTCGCGAAGACTGCCTTCGGCCTGCGCGACTGGGCGCGCGAGCTCTGCATCGGCGAGTTCGCAAGCCCGGGCGGGACGGTGTCAGCTGGGCTGCCGAGGCTTTCGCCGCGCGAGGCTGTCGCGCGCGGCGCCCGCTCGATGGTCATCGGCGTCGCGAAC
>DATMEC010000357.1:0-9508 GCA_035557125.1 Steroidobacteraceae bacterium | reverse complement strand
GACCGCGGCATCGTGCTGACCGGCGGCGGCGCGCTGCTCAAGGACATCGACAAGCTGCTCATGGAAGAAACCGGCCTGCCGGTGGTCATCGCCGAGGACCCGCTGACCTGCGTCGCGCGCGGCGGCGGCCGGATCCTCGAGTTGTCCGAAGAGCACCCGGGGCTGTTCGGCCTCCGTTAGAGGCCAAGTGACGTCTCACGATTCGGATCCCCGTCCCCTTCTCCTCGGCGGACCCGCCTTGGGACTTCGCCTCATCGTGCTCGCGGCTATGGCGGCCGGCCTCATGGTCGCGGACCATCGCCAGCACCACCTCGCCGTGATCCGTGACGGCGTCGCGTCGCTGGCGTACCCGATCCAGTGGGCCGTGCAGGCGCCGGTCCAGGCCTTCGACGCGATGCGCGAGTCCTTCGCCACCAAGACCCGCGTCGAGGCAGAGAACATCAAGCTCGCCGCCGACAACCTGGTGCTGCGCCTCAAGCTCCTGCGGTTCGATTCCCTCGAGCAGGAGAACCGGCGCCTGCGCGCGGTGCGCGAGAGTTCCCCGCGCGTCGTGCAGCGCTCGCTGGTCGCAGAGATTGTGCGCGTCGACCTCGACCCGTTCCGCCAGCGGGTGCTCATCAACAAGGGCACGCGCGCGGACGTGTTCCGCGGCCAGGCCGCCATCGACGCGAACGGCATATACGGCCAGGTCACCCGCGTCGGCCCATTCTCGGCCGAGATTATCCTGATCTCCGACCCGGAGCACGCGATTCCCGTCCAGGTGAACCGAACCGGCGCGCGCAGCATCGCGCTCGGCACCGGGCGCTCGGGCCTCCTGTCGCTGCCCTACCTGCCGCAGAACACGGACGTGATCGTCGGTGACCTGCTCGTCAGCTCCGGTCTCGGCGGCGTCTATCCGCCCGGCTATCCGGTCGGCAAAGTCACGGCCGTGACCCGCGATTCCGGCCAGCCGCTGCTCGAGATCGAGGCAGAGCCGCTCGCGGGGCTCGACCGCGACCCGGAAGTGCTGCTCGTCTGGTTCGACAGCGAAGTGATGGAGCCGCTGTCCGAGCCCGAAGCGGCTCCGCTACCGGCGCAGGCGCCCGCGGGTGAAACGCCATGATGATCGGGACCCGCACGAACTTCGGCTGGGGCCGCGTCGTCGGCCTCACGGTGCTCGCGCTCGCGGCGAGCGTCGCGCCGCTGCCTTCGTTTCTCGAACCGTACCGCCCCGACTTCGTCGCGCTGACCGTGCTGTGGTTCTGCCTGCTGTCGCCGCGACTCCTCGGGCTCGCCTATCCCTGGTGCGCGGGCCTCGCGCTCGACGGATTCCAGGGCGTCCTTCTCGGCCAGCATGCGCTGACGCTGACCTGCATCGCCTACGTCGCCGCGAAGTTCAGGCTGCAGATCCGCGCATTCCCGCCGCTGCAGCAGTCGGCGGTGGTCCTTGCGCTGCTGTGGCTCAACGAGTTCCTGCTGTTCTGGATCGACGGCGTCGCCGGCCACCCGGTGACCGACTGGCGCCGCTGGCTTTCCGTCCCGGTCAGCGCCGCCTGCTGGCCGCTGCTGACGGGCATCTACGCGCGCTTCGCATCGCGGCGGTAGGGGGATTCCGTGCGGCGCGTGCGCATCAAGGACGAAGCACTCGAGCAGCGCATGTTCTTCCAGCGCCTGCTGCTCGCCGCGGCGGTCGTCACGCTGGTTGCGCTCGCGCTGCTCGGCCGCGCATTCTGGCTGCAGGTCGTGCAGCACGCCCACTACGTCGAACTGTCGCAGGGCAACCGCGCCCGCATCGAGCCGTTGCCGCCGAACCGCGGCGTCATCTACGACCGCGCCGGGCGCGTCATCGCAGAGAACACGCCGGCCTACCAGCTCGAGCTGATCCGCGAACAGGCGGGCGACCTCGAGGACACGCTCGCGCGCCTCGTGCGCTTCGGCCTGCTCGAGCGGGCCGACGTCGGCCGCGTGCGCCAACTCGTCCTCTCGCGGCGCACTTTCGAGGCCGTGCCTTTCCTGCTGCAGCTCGACGACGAGGAAGTCGCGCGCTATGCCGTGCACCGGCACGAGCTGCCGGGCGTCCTGCTCGAGACGCGCATGGCGCGCCACTATCCCTACGGCGCCGTCGGCGCCCACGCGCTCGGATATGTCGGCACGATCAGCGAGCAGGACCTGTCGCGAGTGGACCGCGAGCGCTATTTCGGGACGGGCGTGATCGGCAAGACCGGGATCGAAAGCGCCTACGAGGCGGACTTGCTCGGCACCGGCGGCTACCGCGAGGTACTGGTGAATGCCGAGGGCCGCCCGGCGCGCCTCGCTGAGGGCGCGGACCCGCAACTGCGCACGGTCGAGCCGCAGGCCGGCCGCGACCTGCGCCTGACTCTCGACATCGAGCTGCAGCGCGTCGCCGAGGAGGCGTTTGCCGGCCGCCGCGGCGGCGCCGTGGCGATCGACCCGACGAACGGCGACGTGCTCGTGTTTGCGAGCCTGCCCACGTTCGACTCGAACGGCTTCGCCCGCGGGATCTCGCGCAGCGACTACCTCGCGCTCACCGAGAACCCGGACCAGCCGCTGTTCAACCGCGTGCTGCGCGGCACGTATCCGCCCGGATCGACCATCAAGCCGCTGATGGCGCTCGCAGGGCTCGAGAACGACGCGATCCTGCCAGACGACCACGTCTACTGCCCGGGCAGCTACTCGCTGCCGGGCTCGCGCCACCGGTTTCGCGACTTCAAGCGCGAGGGGCACGGCTCGATGGACATGCAGAACGCGGTCATGCAGTCCTGTGACGTGTATTTCTACCGGCTCGCGCATACCCTCGGCATCGAGCGCATCCACGACTCGATGTCGCGCATGGGGTTCGGCGAGCCGACCGGCATCGACATCGCCGGCGAGCGCGGCGGCATCATGCCCTCGCCGGCCTGGAAGAAGACCGCCTTCTCGACGCGCGAGCAGCAGGTCTGGTTTCCCGGCGAGACCGTGATCGTCGGCATCGGCCAGGGATACTGGACTGCGACGCTGCTGCAGCTCGCCAAGGCAACGGCGTTGCTCGGGACGCGCGGGCAGCCCTATGAACCGCGGCTCGTGCGTGCACTCGTCGACCCGGCGACCGGCGCGATCGAGGACAAGAAGCCGAGGCCGTTGCCGCGCATCGAGCTCAAGTACCCGGGGAACTGGGAAATCATCGTCAGCGCGATGGTCGCCGTGACGAGCGGGCCGCGCGGCACGGCGCAGCGCATCGGGCGCGGCGCGACCTACTCCATCGCGGGCAAGACCGGGACCGCCCAGGTCTTCTCGGTCGGCCAGACCGAGAAGTACAACGAGAAGGAAGTCGCCGAACGGCTGCGCGACCACGCGCTGTTTATCGCGTTCGCGCCGGCAGAGTCGCCGAAGCTTGCCGTCGCCGTGCTGGTCGAGAACGGCGGCTTCGGCGCCTCGGCCGCGGCGCCGATCGCGCGCGCCATCTTCGACGCCTACCTCGCGAAGGCCCCGCCATGATCTACGGCGGCCTCGGCGACTCCCGCACCAGGCTTACCGTCACCGGCATGGCGCGCGTCCTGCGCGCGCTCCGGCTCGACGGCATGCTGCTTTCGGGGCTCATCGCCGTGAGCCTGTTTGGCCTGTTCGTGCTGTGGAGTGCCGCCGGCGACAACAACTCGCTCTGGTTCAGCCAGGTCGCGCGCGTCGGCATCGGGTTCGTGCTGCTCGTCGTGCTGGCGCAGATCCCGGACCATTTCCTGCGCATGCTCTCGCCGGCCGCCTACGTGGTCGGCCTGGTGCTGCTCGCCGTGGTCGCGCTCGTCGGGGACATCGGCAAGGGCGCGCAGCGCTGGCTGGACCTCGGCGTGATCCGCTTCCAGCCGTCCGAGATCATGAAGCTCGCGGTGCCGATGATGTGCGCCTGGTATCTGCACCAGCGCCCCCTTCCACCGTCGCTGCGGGACGTCGGCGCCGTGCTGCTCATCATCCTGGTGCCCGTCGCGCTGATCGCCGAACAGCCCGACCTCGGCACCGCGCTCCTCGTTGCGGCCTCGGGGATCATCGTGCTGGTGATGGGCGGCCTTTCATGGACCTCCATCCTGGGCGGGGTGGCGATCTTCGGCGCGGCGATTCCGGTCGGCTGGCATTTCATGCACGAATACCAGCGCCAGCGCGTGCTGACGTTGCTCGACCCGCAGAGTGACGCGCTCGGCGCTGGATATCACATCATCCAGTCGCAGATTGCGATCGGCTCCGGCGGCGTGTTCGGCAAGGGCTGGATGAACGGCAGCCAGGCGCAGCTCGAGTTCCTCCCCGAGCGCTCGACCGACTTCATATTCGCCGTGATCGGCGAGGAGCTCGGCCTGCTGGGGCTCATGGCGCTGCTCGCGGGCTACCTGTTCATCGTCGCCCGCGGCATGACCATGGCGCTGCAGTGCCGCGACGCCTTCGCCCGGCTGCTCGCGGGTAGCATCGCCCTCACGTTCTTCGTGTACGCCGGCGTGAACGCGGGCATGGTCATGGGCCTGCTCCCGGTCGTCGGCGTGCCGCTGCCGCTCGTCAGCTACGGCGGCACTTCGTTCGTGACCCTGATGGCCGGCTTCGGTATCCTGATGGCGCTGCATTCCAGCAGAAAGCTCGTGGGATGAGGATGAAAACAGCGACAGCGATGCTGCGGGCGCCTTGGCTTGCTTTACTGCTGGCCGCGGCGGCGCCGCCTGCCACTGCGCTCGACCTGTCGCGCGAGGACGTCGGCGCATTCGCCGCCGAGATGAGGAAAAAACACGGCTTCGAGGCCGAGTGGCTCGACGCCGTGCTCACCGATGCCGCCAGCCAGCCGCGCATCATCGAGCTCATGACGAAGCCGGCCGAGTCGGTGATGCCGTGGCACACCTACCGCAATCACTTCCTCACGGCCGAGCGAATCGACGCCGGCGTCGCGTTCTGGGGGCTGCATCGCGAGGACATCGCCCGCATCTCGAAGTCGAGCGGTGTCGCGCCGCATATCATCGTCGGCATCATCGGCTGCGAGACCTTCTTTGGGCGCATCACCGGCAAGTTCCGCGTGGTGGACGCGCTTTCGACGCTCGCTTTCGACTACCCGCCGCGCTCGAGCTACTTCCGTGCCGAGCTCGAGCAGTTCCTGCTGCTCGCGCGCGAGGAAGGCTTCGACACCAAGGCCGTGCTCGGCTCCTATGCCGGCGCGATGGGCAACGGCCAGTTCATGCCGCGCAGCTACCGGACCTGGGCGGTCGACGGCGACGGCGACGGCAAGCGCGACCTCTGGGGCAGCTGGCCGGACGTCATCGCGAGCGTCGCGAACTACCTCGCCGACCACGGCTGGCGTGCCGGAGAGCCGGTGGTCGCGCCGGCCAGCCTGTGGTTCCCGGCGGCTGCGGGCCTCACCCCGGGAAAGCTGGCCCCCGACACCACCGTCAAGGCGCTGCGCGACCGCGGACTCGCTTTCGAGACGACCCTGGGCGCCAAGGCACCCGCGCTCTTCATAAAGGTGGACGGCGACGGCGCACCGGAACTGCGCGCCGGCTTCCACAACTTCGGCGTCGTCACCCGTTACAACCGCAGCACGCTCTACGCGCTCGCAGTTAACGATCTCGGGCGCCGCATCGAATCGCGGCTGCCGCCGCCTGCCGCGCCCGCGACGACCGCCGCGCCCGCGGTTCCGTCGCCGTGAGTCCGGTCCGGACGGGCTGCCTGCTCGCGCTCGTCCTGCTCGCGGGCTGCGCACGCGAGCCGCTCCGCCCCGCGCCGCCACCCGCGCCTGCGACGCCCGCGACGTCGACCCCGCCCGCCGCACCGGCCGTTCCGGGTGCCGATTCGCGCGACGAGCCGCGCGCGAAGTACGGGAACCCGCCGTTCTACGAAGTCGGCGGCCAGCGCTACGTCGTGCGGCCGAGCGCGGTGGGCTACGTAGAGCAGGGCGTCGCTTCATGGTATGGACCCGATTTTCACGGCGGGCGCACCGCGACCGGCGAGACTTACGACATGCACGCGATGACCGGCGCGCACCCGACGCTGCCGCTGCCGACCTGGGTGCGCGTGACGAACCTCGGGAACGGGAAGAGCGTCGTCGTGCGCCTGAACGACCGCGGCCCGTTCGCGCGCGGACGCATCATCGACCTGTCGCGCGCAGCGGCCGAGGCGCTCGACATGGTCCGGGCAGGCACCGCCCGCGTCGAGGTCCAGAGCCTCGCCGCCGGCGGCAGCACGCCGCCCGCCGCGCCCGCCGCCTACTACGCGCAGGCAGGCGCCTTCGGCCGCCGTGAGAACGCCGAGGCGCTCGCCGGCCGCTTGCGCGCGGCCGGAATCGAGGGCGTGACCGTCGTCGAATCCGCCGCGAGCGGGAGTGATCTGTTCCGCGTTCGCGCGGGGCCCGCGGCGAGCCTCCCTGACTTCGACCGCCTGGTCGAGCGGATGCTGGCCGCCGGCGCGGAAGCCGTCCGCCTCGCCCTGTAATAATGAATCACCGCCATGCCACGAGGTCTGCCTTGAGATTCCTGCCTGCCCTGCTGCTTGCCGCCGCTTCCGCAACCGCCCACGCCGCCGCGCAGCCGGTGCCGCCCCCACCTGCGCTGGCGGCTACGTCCTGGGTGCTCGTCGACCAGCAGTCCGGGCAGACGCTCGCCGGCCACCGTGCAAACGACCCGGTCGAGCCTGCGAGCATCACCAAGCTGATGTCGGCATACGCCGTGTTCCAGGCGCTGAAAGACGGCAAGCTCAAGCTCGACACCGAACTGCCGATCAGCGAGCGCGCCTGGCGCTCGGAAGGCTCGCGGACCTACCTCGACCTCAACACGCGCGTGCCAGTCGAGGTCCTGATCCAGGGGATGATCGTGCAGAGCGGCAACGACGCGACCATCGCGCTCGCCGAAGGCGTCGCGGGCACCGAGGACACCTTCGCAGCGCTCATGAACCAGTACGCCGAGCGCCTCGGCATGGCGCAGAGCCACTTCCAGAACTCGACCGGCCTTCCCGGCGACAACCACAAGATGTCGGCGATGGACATGGCGAAGCTGGCGCGCGCACTCATCCGCGACTTCCCAGAGTACTACCGCTGGTACTCGCAGCGCGAGTTCACCTGGAACAACATCCGCCAGTCCAACCGCAATGGCCTCCTGGCTCGTGACCCGAGCGTGGACGGGGTCAAGACCGGCATGACCGACGCCGCCGGCTACTGCCTGGTGTCGTCCGCGAAGCGTGACGGCACGCGGCTGATCGCCGTCGTGACCGGCACGAAGGGCATGAAGGCGCGCGAGGACGCGAGCCTTGCGCTCCTCAACTACGGCTTCAACTTCTTCGAGACGCGCGCACTCAAGAAGGCGGGCGAGGAGCTCGCCATGCACCGCGTCTACAAGGCGCCCGGCGGGCACGCCGCGGTCGGCCTCGCGCGGGACCTCGTGGTCACGCTGCCGCGCGGACAGGCGGATCGCGTCGAGTTCGCGGTCGAGCTCGCGCCGCGCGTGTTCGCGCCGCTCACGAGGTCGGATCGAGTCGGGACGCTGCGCGCAACGCTCGACGGCAAGGTCGTCGCAGAGGCGGCGATCTCGCCGATCGCGGACGTGCCGCGCGGCAACTTCTTCCGCAGGATCTGGGACACGATCCTGTCCTGGTTCGCTTAGGGTCGCGAATGCCCCTTCCGCTCGTCTGGCTCGACGGCCGGCTGATCCCGCTCGAGGAAGCGCGCATCTCGCCGCTCGACCGCGGCTTCCTGTTCGGCGACGGCGCTTACGAGGTGCTGCCTGTCTACGGCGGGCGCGCGTACCGCTTCGAGGCGCACATGGCCAGGCTCGACCGCAGCCTCGCCGAGATCCGCATGGCGCCGCCGCAGGGCCGCGCGGCCTGGCTCGCGGCCTTCGGCAAGCTCGTGCACGGCAACGGCGGCGGCGACTTGCTGCTCTACGTGCAGGTCACGCGCGGCGTCGAGCCGGAGCGCAACCACGTGCCGCAGGCCGGCACGCGACCGACAATCTTCGCGAGCGTGCAGAAGCTTCCCGAGATACCGGCGTCGGCGATCGAGAAGGGCGTCGCGGCGGTCACCGCCCCGGACATCCGCTGGTCGCGCTGCGACATCAAGTCCACCTCCCTCCTCGGCAACGTGCTGCTGCGCTGGCTGGCGGCGGATGAAGGGGCCACGGAGACGCTGCTGCTGCGCGACGGTTTCATGACCGAAGGCAGCGCGAGCAGCGCGCATTTCGTCAGTGAAGGCCGCATCGTCACGCCGCCGCAGACGAACGCCATCCTGCCGGGCACGACGCGTGGCGTGATCTTCGAGCTGGCCGCGCGCGAGGGCATCGCGTCGGAACGGCATGCCGTGACGGAAGCCGAGCTGCGCATCGCGGACGAGATCCTGATCGCCTCCGCGGGCGGCGGCATTCGCGCGGTGACGGCGCTCGACGGGCGGCCGGTCGGCAACGGCGCGCCCGGCCCGGTCTACCGGCGCATCTACGCGGCCTTCAAGGCGACGCAGCGCGAATTCTCGACGGAACTGCCCGCATGACCCGATCGGACGAGCTGTTCCAGTTTCCCTGCGAATTCCCGATCAAGGTGATGGGCCGGGATACGGAGCCGTTCCGCACGCTGACGCTCGCCATCGTCGAGCGGCATGCCGGCTCGCTCGCGCCCGGGAGCATCAGCGAGCGCACCAGCAGCAAAGGCCGCTTCCTCTCGCTCACCTATACGATCCGCGCGGAAAGCCGCGCGCAGCTCGATCGCATCTACCAGGACCTGACCGACAGCGGCGTGGTGCTGGTCGCGCTCTGAATCCAGCGGCCGTCCCACTCGAGACCGAGCTCCCTCACCGCGAGCGGCGCGAGCGCCGCGGCAGCCGCCGCAACGTCCGTGCGCGCGCCCTCCGCCGCGAGCTGCGTCATCGCGAGTCCAGCCATGCCGCAGGGATTGATGCGGCCGAAAGGCTCGAGGTCCATGTCGACATTGAGTGCGAGCCCGTGATAGCTGCAGCCGCGCCGTACGCGGAGCCCAATGCTCGCGAGCTTGCGCTCCCCGGCATACACGCCCGGCGCCTCGCGCCGGCCCGTCGCGGCGATGCCGTGGCTCGCCGCGAGCGCGATGACGGCGTTCTCGAGCGCGACCACGAGCTCGCGCACGCCGATGCGCCGCCGGCGCAAGTCGACGAGCGCATACATCACGAGCTGGCCGGGCCCGTGGTAGGTGACCTGGCCGCCGCGGTCGATGCCGACGACCGGGATGTCGCCCGTCGCGAGCAGGTGCTCGGGCTTCCCGTTCAGCCCCTGGGTGAAGACCGGCTCGTGCTCCAGGAACCAGAGCTCGTCCGGCGTGTCCTCGTCCCGCGCGTCGGTGAACGCCTGCATCGCGTGCCAGGCGGGTGAGTAGTCCACGCGGCCGAGCAGGCGCAGGATCGCGTTCACACGGACTCGACGATGTCGGCCTCGACGTGCTTCACGGCCGTGAGCGAGTTCGACACCGGGCAGCCCTTCTCCGCCTTCTCCAGGAGCTGCTTCGCGCGCGCCGCGTCGCTGCCACGAGGCACGGCGAGGCGCACGCGCAGCGTGATCTC
>DATMEC010000356.1:0-5244 GCA_035557125.1 Steroidobacteraceae bacterium | reverse complement strand
GCGCTTCAGGAAATGCTGGTCGCATTCAAGGACGTCGTGCAGCGCGCCACGATGTTTGCGCACCTGCACGTGGCGCGCGAGACGCTTTCGGTGCGCCAGCGCATGTCGGATGTGCTGGCGAACCTGGAAGGCGTCGGGCTGGTCGAGTTTATCCGCCTGTTCCAGGCCGAGGAGGGCCGGCTCGGCGTGACTGTGACGTTCGCCGCCATCCTCGAGCTCCTGCGCGAGCAGTTGGTCGAGATCGTGCAGGCCGAACCTTACCAGCCGCTGTACGTGCGGCGCGTGGACCGCGAGCCCGACGCCGCCGCAGTCGACGATTTCCAGGTCACGACGGCCTGACGGGAACCCACATGGAAACCGGACAGCTCAAGGGCATCATCGAGGCGGCGCTCCTGGCTTACGGCCAGCCGCTCGGCATCGAGCAGTTGCGCGGACTCTTCGAAGAGTTCGAGCGGCCCGACGCCCAGCTGGTTCGCAAGGCGCTCGCCGCGCTCGCGGACGAATGCGAGGGGCGTCCCATGGAGCTCGTCGAGGTGGCGAGCGGATTCCGGCTCCAGGTGCGCAAGGAATTCTCCACGCGCCTCTCGAAGCTCTGGCAGGAGCGGCCCGCCCGATACTCGCGCGCGCTGCTCGAGACGCTCGCGCTCATCGCGTACCGGCAGCCGATCACGCGCGGCGAGATCGAGGACGTGCGCGGCGTGACGGTCAATCCGAACATCATCCGTACCCTCTCGGAGCGCGGCTGGGTCCGCGTCGTCGGTCACCGCGAAGTCCCTGGCCATCCCGAGCTTCTGGGGACCACGCGAGACTTCCTCGACTACTTTGGGCTGCGCAGCCTCGATGAGCTGCCTTCGCTCGCCGCGCTTCGCGACATGGACGACGTCGGCATCCAGCTCGAGTTCGACGAGCCGGTGACGGTGCAGGCGGCGCCCGCGGGCGAGCCCGCCGCGAACGACGCCGACGCCGCGAGCTGAACCCGAGCGGCCCTGCCGCGCCGGCGACCCCATGCGCGAACGCATCCAGAAAGTCCTAGCGGCCCGCGGCGTCGGGTCGCGCCGCCAGGTCGAGGCCTGGATCGCAGCAGGCCGCATCACGGTCAACGGCAAGCCCGCCGCACCAGGCCAGCCCATCGGGGAACGCGACGACGTGCGCCTCGACAATCGGCGCCTGCGTCTCGGCCGTGGTGCGGGGCTCGCACACGCCGCTGTTGCCTACCATCGGCCTGCGCAGGAGGGCGTGCGCACCGACGCCCGCGGCGATGAGCCGAGTTCGATCGAGCGGCTGCCGAAAGTCGGCGGCCGGCGCTGGATCCCGGTCAGTCCATTGCCGCCGCGCGACGGCGGGCTCGAAGTCTTCGTGACGGACGGCGGGCTCGCGGCGGCGCTGACGCGACGTGCCGCCGCCATTCCGGGCGGGTACAGCGTGCGAGTTCGCGGGGCCTTCGATGAGTCCGCCATCGAAAAAGAACTGCAGTCGAAGTCAAGCGAGGCAGGCCTCAAGGGACAGATCACGTCCGTGACTGCGTCGGGCGGCGAGGCGAGCAATCGCTGGCTTCAGGTCGAAGTCACCGGCCTGCGTCCGCGGGACTTGAGGGAGGTATTCGAAGCTTGCGGCCTCGAAGCCAACCGGATCCTGCGCACGCGCTATGGACCCATCGCGATGGACCGCGCACTGGCCCGGGGACGCAGCCGCCCCTTGACCGAAGATGAGCTCAATCTGCTGCAGGAGGCGGCGTCGCAGGGCGCTCCTGGCAGTCGATCGACTCGCCGTTGACCGTCCGGCCGGCCGGACCCAGCAGAAACAGGTAAGGCGCAACGATCGCCGCCGGTTCCGGCAGGCGTGCGGCATCTTCGGCGGGGAACGCCTGCCGGCGCATCGAGGTGCGCGTCGGGCCAGGGTTCAGGCTGTTGACGCGAATGCGTGTCGTGCCCGCCATCTCGTGCGCGAGCACCTGCATGAGCCCCTCCGTGCCGAACTTGGAGGCCGCGTAGGCGCCCCAGTAGGCGCGACCGACACGGCCGACCGTGCTCGAGGTGAACGCGATCGACGCGTCTTGCGACTTGCGCAGCAGGGGCAGCAACGTGCGTGTCAGCAGGAATGCGGCGGTGAGGTTGACGTGCAGGACCTTGCACCAGGTCGGCACGTCGTACTGCTCGACCGGGCTCAGGTCACCGAGGATTCCCGCGACGTGCACAAGCCCGTCGAGGCGGCCGAACTCGCGGTCGATGGCCTCGAAGAGCGCGTCATACTCCGGCGCCGCCGCCGTTTCGAGGTTGAAGGGCAGCAGTGCCGGCTGCGGCCCGCCATCGGCAACGATCCGGTCATACGTGCGGCCGAGCTTGCGCTGCGTGCGGCCGAGCAATGCGACCGTGGCCCCCTGGCGGGCGAGCGCGAGGCTGAGGGCCGCTCCGATTCCGTCGCTCGCGCCGGTGACGAGGATGATTCGTCCCGCGTGCGATCCCGCCTCCGGCGCATATGCGCGCGCCGTGGCCTGCGTCGTGGCGCTTGCCGCGCTCGCGCGGGTCAATGCTCGTCCGTGGGCGGCAGGCGCGCGGCGGGGCTGTCAGTCAGCCGCGCGGCGATCTCGATCGGCTCGAGGTCCTCGATCGGCTTTTCGGCCCGCACGCCGAGCTCCACGAACTTGCGCGCCCCGGGCAGTACGCTGCGCTCGAGGGATCCCACTGCGGCGTTGAACGCGTTGACGCTCGCTTCCAGCGAACTGCCGATCTTGCCCATGTGGTTGCGGAAGGTTGCGAGCCGGGCGTAGAGGTCCTCGGCGAGGCCACGGATGCGCTCCGCGTTTTCGGCGAGCCTGACGTTCTGCCAGCCGTTGTAGACGGTCTTCAGGAGCGCAAGCAGCGTCGAGGGCGTGGTGAGGATGATGTTGCTGCTCATCGCCCGGTCGAGCAGGTCAGGCTGCTGGTCGAGCGCGGACGACAGGAACTGGTCGCCGGGCAGGAACAGGACGACGAACTGCGGCGCCTGGTCGAACTGCGCCGAGTAGTTCTTCGACGACAGCGTGCGCACGCGCTCGGCAACGTGCTGCGCGTGGCGTTTGAGTGCCACCGCGCGCGCTTCGTCGCTCGGTGCTTCCGAGGCAGCCAGGTAGGCGTCGAGCGGCGTCTTCACGTCGATGACGATGTCGCGCCCCTCCGGCAGGTGGACGACCATGTCGGGCCGCAACGCGCCTTCGCTTCCGGTGACGTGCACCTGCTCCTCGAAGTCGCAGTGTGCCGTCATTCCGGCGAGCTCCACGAGCCGGCGCAGCGCGATCTCGCCCCACTGGCCGCGGACCTGCGGCTTGCTGAGCGCTTGCACGAGGTTGCGCGTCTCGCGCTGCAGTGCGGAGTGCGAATCGCGCATGTCCGTGAGGTGCTGGCGCAGGCTTCCGAAATCCCGTTGCCGCTCGACCTCGATCTCGCGTAGCGCCTCCGACGTGCGGGCCAGCGTTTCCTGGATCGGCTTCACCAGTGCTTCGATGGCCTGCTCCCGTTCCTTGAGCGAGGCCTGCGCGTGCAACTGGTGCCCGCCCAGGTTCTCGCGGGCAAGCCGCAGGAAGTTGTCGATGTTCTCTCGCAACTGCCGTCCGGCGAGGTCGTCGAAGCGCCGGTCGAGCTGTTCCATGGCGCGGTCGATCGAGAGCGTGCGCTCGGCCTCGAGCGCGGCGGATCGGCGGCGGCCCACCCACCAGCCGGCGGCGAGGGCAACGGCCACCGCCACCAGGATTACGACGAGCAGCGTCAGGTCGAACGTCATCTGCCGAGCCCCAGCCAGTCGACCAGTTCTTCGGGCCGGGCGAACACGGCCTCGGCCTGCCAGGCAGAGGGGTCGTCGCCGTCGCCCAGGTAGCCGAAACTGGCCACCAGCGGAATCATGCCCGCGTTACGCGCGGCCTGCACGTCGCGCTCGGCGTCGCCCACGTACGCGCATTCCCGCGGCTCGACGCCGAGCAGCCCAGCGGCATGCAGCAGCGGCAAGGGATGCGGCTTGCGCTCCGCAAGCGTGTCGCCCGCGACGAGACAGGCGCATCGCGCGGCGAGGCCGAGCTCGGCCACGAGCGGCTCAGCGAGCCAGCCCGGCTTGTTGGTCACGATGCCCCACCGGAGGCTCGAGCGTTCGATGGCGGCGAGCACGGCCTCGAAACCGTCGAACAGCTGCGTGTGAACCGCGAGCGCCGCGCGGTAGAAGTCCAGGAACTGCCTGCGCAGCAACTCGTGGCGCTCGGCCGCGGGCTCCCCGAATGCCAGGCGCAGCAACCTCGGCGCGCCATGCGAAACGTGCGGTCGGATCTGCGCGAACGGCAGTGCGTCGAGCCCCTCGGCGACGCGCAGGCGATTGAGCGCAGCGGCCATGTCCGGCGCCGTGTCGAGCAGCGTGCCGTCGAGGTCGAACAGTACGCCGCGCAGTCCGCGGCCTGCCGTCATCCGCGGCCCACCGTCATTCGCGAGCGGCCGTCGCCGGACGCAGGAAGTGGGCAAGGTAGTTGACGGACACGTCGGCGCTCACGCTGGCCTTGCGGGAGAACGGGTTGTATTCGAGCCCGGCGAGGTCCGCGAGTTCGAGCCCGGCGGCGCGCGCCCAGCGGGACAGTTCCGACGGCCGGATCAGCCGTGCATAGCGGTGCGTGCCCATCGGCAGGAGGCGCATCACGTATTCGGCGCCGACGATCGCCAGGGCGAAGGCCTTAGCGTTGCGGTTGATGGTCGAGACGATCACGTGGCCGCCGGGGCGCACGAGCCGGGCGAGCGCCGCCACGATGGCCGAAGGGTCGGGCACGTGCTCCAGCATCTCGAGGCAGCAAACGACGTCAAAGCCCGCCGGCGCCGATTCAGCCAGTTCTTCCACCGCGACCTGCCGGTATTCCACCGGCAGTCCGGACTCGACTGCATGCAGGCGCGCGACGGCGAGCGCCTCCGGCGCGAGGTCGATCCCCAGCACCCGGGCGCCCCGGCGCGCCATGCCTTCGGCCAGGAGCCCGCCCCCGCAACCGACGTCGAGGACCTGCCGGCCAGCGAGTCCGGCGCGCGATTCGATGTAGCCGAGCCGGGCCGGGTTGAGGTCGTGCAGGGGCCGGAATTCGCCGTCCGGGTCCCACCAGCGCGGCGCCGCCGCATCGAATTTCGCGATCTCCGCGGGGTCGACGTTCGGCCCGTTTTGCATCCGTGAAGTATACGCGCTGTGTTAAAATTCGCGCTTCCTCGAGCCCTGAAAAGTAGACGAAATCCGCATGAGCGAGATCGCGCG
>DATMEC010000355.1:0-2955 GCA_035557125.1 Steroidobacteraceae bacterium | reverse complement strand
CGGCGGCGGCCGGCTGACGCCGGGGTTCGCCGATCTCGCCGACGTCGTCATTGAGGCCGACGTCGCGATCGGCCAGGTTGCGTATGGATTAGCGCACTCGCGGGTGTCCACGCCCAGCGTATGGATGACGGCGTCCGCCTTCCACATTCCGCTGCGCGAGGGCAGCGTCGACGGCGCGGTCTGCGTCCGGCTGTCGCACCACCTGCCGACGTCATCCGAGCGCGAGCGGCTGTTCGGCGAGTTGCTGCGCGTCTCGCGCCAGTTCGTGATCGTGACATTCTTCGACCGCTACTCGCTCAAGAACCTGACCTACCGCCTGCGGCACCCGTTCCGCGGCGGGCCGCCCAAGCTGACGATGACCCGGGCCGAGGTGGCCGCGCTCGCGCGCGGGGGCGGCGCGAAGCTCGCCAGGGTCGCGCCACTGTCGCGCATCGGGTCAGGCCACCGCTACGCGCTCTTGCTGAAAGGCGGCGACTAGCCGCCCGGGTTCCACCCGAGAATCGCGAGGAGCGCGGCGAACCCGATGACATACGCAACCGCCACCGGCCAGCCTTCGCGCAGCCAGCGGCCGGTCGAGCGCGCTTCCGGGAACATGCTGCAGACCGCGATGCCCGCCGACGAGCCGAACCAGAGCATCGAGCCGCCGAAGCCGACGGCAAACGCGAGCACGCCCCAGTCGTAGCCGCCCTGCTTGAGCGCCAGTGCCGTGAGCGGGATGTTGTCGAAGAACGAGGAGACGAACCCGAGCGCGAGCGCGCTCTGCCACGACGGCGCCGGCAGCGACTCCACGGGCATCAGCGAAGCGGATGCGACGAGGCACAGCAGGAAGACGGACCCCTTGACTGCGCTCGGCATCACGTTCCAGGCAGGACGCCGCCAGGGGGCCGTGAGCGCGACGGCGAGCGCGACGGCGGCGCCGATGAACGGGAAGCGGGCGGCATCCTGCGGACGCACGGCATTCACGCCCACGTTCACCGCGACCGCGCTCGCGAGAATGATGCCGACGATCGCGACCCGCGCCCAGTCGATCGCGAGCGCGGGTTCGGTGTCCCTGACGATTGGGGCGAACCGCTGCTGCGCGCGCGCCGCCGGCAGGGCGAAGACGAGGAAGGCCGCCGCGGCTGCAATATATGCGTGAAGCACTTGCAGCGGCGAGACGCCGCTGATCCACATCATCGTCGTCGTGGTGTCGCCGATGACGCTGCCCGCGCCGCCCGCGTTCGAGGCCGCGACGATCGCCACGAGGTAGCCGACCCGCACGCGGCCGCGGAAGAGCGTGTGCGCCATCGCGCCCCCGATCAACGCCGCCGCGATGTTGTCGAGAAACCCGGAGACCACGAACACAATCGCGAGCAGGGCGAGTGCCCCGATCCAGTCGTCGGGCAGCCAGTTCGGCAGCACTTTCGGCAGGCCGCTCTCCTCGAAGTGCGCCGCGAGCAGCGCGAAGCCGACGAGGAGCAGGAAGAGGTTCACCAGGATCACCCACTCGTGGCCGAAGTGACCCGCGAGCCCGCCGAGCCCGGGCCCCGCCGCGAAGCCGGCGGTGAGCCACTTGAACGCGATGACCGCCGCGAGCCCGAAGGCCGCGATGGGCAGCGCACGGCGATGGAACAGGGCGACGCCCACGAGCGTCGCGCCGAAGACCAGGAATTCGCCCGGCAAGTCCAGGGCCTATTCGACTTGCGGCCAGTCCCAGTCGGCGGCAGCGGCCCGGCAGCCGCCGTTCTCGTGCCCCGTCCAGGCGCGGCCGCGCACGAAGCGCCCGGGCCGGGCCGACGTCGGCTCGCCATTCTCGAGCGCGAGCTCCCCGTTCACGATCACGTGCGAGACGCCGGTCGCGTACTGGTGCGGCTCCGCGAAAGTCGCGTGATCCTGGATCTTCGACAGGTCGAAGACGACGACATCGGCGAAGTAACCTTTCCTGAGGCCCCCGCGGTCGCGCAGGTTGAGGACCGATGCCGGGTGCGATGTCAGGCGGCGGATCGCGTCCTCGAGGGTCGTCAGTTTCTCGTCACGCACGTAGCGGCCGAGCACGCGCGCGAAGTTGCCGTAGGCACGCGGGTGTGCGCCACTCTTCAGGAACACGCCTTCCGCAGCCTGGGCCGCGGCGTCGGAACCGAAGTTCATGTACGGCAGCGCGACCTTGCGCCGCACTTCGTCCTCGGACATCAGGAAGTACACGGTGCCGACTCGCGTCTCGTCCTCGACGACCAGGTCCATGGCCGCCTCCTCGGGGCTCGTGCCGCGAAGCTTCGCGATCTCCGCGAGCGTCTTGCCCATGTACTTTGCCTTGAGCTCCGGATTGCGCAGCTCGACGACCAGCACGTTCTCCGCGCCGCCCGCCGCGCGCATCAGGTTCTCCCAGCCGACGGACTCCGCGCGCATCTCCGCGGCGACCCGCTTCCTGGTCGCGGGATCGCGCAGGCGCGAGAACCAGGCCTCGTTGCCACCCGCCTGCACCCAGGGTGGCATTGCCGCATCGAGCCCGGTGGCCCCTGCGGTATAGGCGTACATGTCCGTCGTGATGCGTATCCCGGACTGGCGCGCCGCCTCGATCCGGGCAAGCGCCCCGTCCATTTTCGGCCAGTATTCGCGGCCACCTGCCTTGAGGTGGTAGATCTCCGTCGGCGCGCCGGAGCGGCGCGAGATTTCGATGGTCTCGTCGACGGCCTCGAGCAGTCCCGCGCCTTCGCTGCGCATGTGGGTCATGTGGATGCCGCCGCACCGCGCTGCCGTCGACGCGAGGGCCACCAGTTCGTCGGTCTCGGCAAACGTGGCCGGCACGTAGATGAGCGACGAGCCAACGCCGAGCGCGCCTTCCTCCATCGCCTGCCGCACGACGCCCTGCATCGCCGCGAGCTGCTCGGGTGTCGGGTCCGCGTCCTCTTCGCCGAGCTGCATGATGCGCGGGTTGACCGCACCGACGAGGGAGGCGACATTCATCGACACGCCCTT
>DATMEC010000354.1:0-2617 GCA_035557125.1 Steroidobacteraceae bacterium | reverse complement strand
GGTCGCGCGGTTCACGATGCTGGCGCGCAGCATCAGGCGATTTGCCTCGTTAGGGTCGCTGGCCGCGCCCCATTGGCGCAGCTCATACGCCGAGAGATCGGTGGGCGTCAGCACCGAGAGTCCGAGGAACGCATACACGCCTGCAACCGCAGGCCCGAGAGACGGGCTCTGCACAAGCGCATCGCGCTGGCTGTGGACGATCTGCAACACGAGGAGGAATGCGAGCACCGAGACGCCGGCGATCCAGGGCCAGCGCTGGGCCAGCAAACCGGGCTGCTCGTCGGGTTCAAACACCTCGTCCGCCGCAGCGCGCGACGCGGCCTCTTCGACGAGCCGTTTTCGCATGTCGTCGGGAATCAGGATGCGCGGGGCCGTGTGCCCGCTCGCCGCAGGTTTCAGAGGTGCTGGCGGTGCCGGCGGAGCAGGAGCAGCGGGCGGCAGCTTTTGGGTTGGCAACGGGGTTGGCAACGGGGTTGGCGGCGGGGTCGGCGGCGGGGGTGGGGCGACCGCCACCGGATTCACCGTTTCGAGCACGATGGATTCGACCACCGGTATTTCTTCTTCTTCTTCTTCTTGTTCCTCTTCCTCGGGCAGCTCGTCCCGCTCGTCGAGCACCAGGATCGGATGCTCATCGGTGCTGTCGAGATCGACCGCCCTGGGATTTTCGACGACGAAGAGGCGATCGAGGTCCGCGGCGTCGCCGTGGAATTCCATGGCGCGCTCGTCATCCTCGGGCTCGACCTCGGGTTCGCGCTCGGCTGCGGGAGCGGGGGCGGGCGCTGGTTCAGGTTCAGGTTCGGGGTCAGCGTTCGTGTCCGCCGGCGGGTCGGCGACGACCGACAGCTCGACCGGCGCCGATAACTCGATGTTCTCGCCGCCCGGAAGCTCCTCGACGGTCATCGAGTCGTCCGGCGACGGCGCTTCGGCCTCGGTGGTGGGCTTGAACGCCTGCTCGCTCAGGTTCTCGAGCGCGTTGAAGGTCGTCGCGCACACGCCGCAGCGCACGTCGCCTTGCGCGATCCTGAGCGCTTCCGCGGTGACGCGAAAGACCGTCGCACAATCAGGGCATTGCGTATACACGCCTACTCCGCGCGCCGGCGGCCCGCGAGCAGGGTCCAACCTTCGCGTTCTGCTTTCGGGTCGATATCAAACCACGGCTCATAGGCCTGCGCCACCTCGGCGGCCTGCCGCGTCAACAGGCCGGCGAGCACGATCTCGCCGTCCGGGCGCGCAAGCCGCGCGAGACGCGGTGCGACTTCGACCAGCGGCCCGGCCAGGATGTTGGCGAGGACGATGTCGAATGCTCCAGTGACCGCTTCCCCGCGCTCTGCAACGTCAACCCGCGGCGTCAGACCGTTCTTGGCCGCGTTTTCGCGTGTTGCGATAAGGGCCTGCGGATCGATGTCAAAGGCGACGGCTGACTGCGCGCCGAGCTTGAGCGCGGCGAGCGCGAGAATCCCCGAGCCACAGCCGTAGTCCAGGACGCGCTCGCCGCCCTGGATCCTTCCGTCCAGCCACTCGAGGCACAGCGCCGTCGTCGCGTGCGTGCCGCTGCCGAACGCGAGGCCCGGATCGAGCTCGAGAATGACCGGTGTGGGCAGGTCCGGCCGTTGTCCCGCCGGCGCGACACACAACCGGCGGCCGAAACGCATGGGCCTGAAGTCCTTGAGCCACTCGCGCTCCCAGGCGCGGTCCCCGACGTGCTCGACCGAGATGGCGCCGGGCGGAAGCCCCAGCACGACGGCAAGCGTCGCTGCCGCGACGGCGGGATCCGCCGACACGTCGAACAGCGCGCGCAGGCGCACGGCCTGCCACATCGGCGTCTCGCCCGGCCCCGGCTCGAGCAGCGGCTCGTTTCCGGCGTCGGCGAGCGAGACGGCAATGGCGCCGAGGCGCGTGCAGGCGTCTTCGGCGCGCACGAGCTCATGGCCTGGAAGCTCGAGGACGAGCTGGTGGAATGGCATCGACCGGCCGCCTCCGCCTATTTCAGCCCGAGGCGGCGCTCGAGATAGTGGATGTCGAGTCCGCCCTGGCGGAACGCCGAGTGCCCGAAGATCTCCTGGTGCAGTGGTGCATTCGTCTTGATGCCTTCGACGACCATTTCCGAGAGGGCGTTGCGCATGCGCGCGATCGCGGTGTCGCGGGTCTCGCCGTAGGAAATCAGCTTTGCAATCAACGAGTCGTAGAATGGCGGAACGTTGTAGCCCGAGTACAGGTGGCTGTCGACGCGGATGCCCGGCCCGCCCGGCGCGTGCCACAGGCGGACCGGCCCGGGCGAGGGCGCGAAAGTCTTCGGGTCCTCGGCGTTGATGCGGCATTCCATGGCCCAGCCGCGGAGCACGATGTCTTCCTGCTTGAAAGGCAGGGGCTCGCCGGCGGCGATCCGCAGTTGCATCTTGACGATGTCGACGCCCGTGACGAGCTCGGTGACCGGGTGCTCGACCTGCACGCGCGTGTTCATCTCGATGAAGTAGAAGTTCCCATCCTCGTACAGGAACTCGAGGGTGCCGGCGCTGCGGTAGCCGACGGCCGTGCAGGCATTGACCAGGCGCTCGGTCATTTCGGCGCGCTGCTTTGCGGTGATGCCCGGCGCGGGCGACTCCTCGATGATCTTCTG
>DATMEC010000353.1:0-3690 GCA_035557125.1 Steroidobacteraceae bacterium | reverse complement strand
GCGAGGCGGGCCGGGAGGCTCGTGACAGCGACGACCAGGAGCACGGTTCCGATCGGGACGAGCGCTAGCAGCCACCACGGGGCGATCACGCGATCTTCGGCGCTCCCCCCGGCGATTGCGTAGACGGCCACGTAGAGGCCGATGCCCGCCGGAATCGACAGGAGTGCGGCGAGCAGCGCTACGACGACGTGGGAGCTGACGAGGCTTGACGCGATCTGCCTGGGGGTCAGGCCGATGGCCTTGAGAACGCCGTAGTCGCGAATGCGCTCGCGTACGGACAGCAGCGCGATCGCGATGAGGGTGGTCGCGGTTATCAGTAGGAGCACGGCATCGAGGGTGTAGACGAGCACCGGGAGCTCGTCGGGAACGTCGCTGACCTCACCGGTGGCTTGGGCATCGAGCGAGGCTTGCATCGAGAGCGCGAAGACGATCGCCGCACCTGTGGCGGCGATCGCGCCGGCAAGCCGGATGGCTCGGTGGCGTCGGGCGAGAAGGTCCTTGAGGCCGATGGCGAGCGGGATGGGCAACGAGGCGCGGGCGATCGTCCGCGCGAGCCGCGATCGGGAGGCGGGCGCTGCGGTGCCGGCCTGGATCGCTTGTAGCGTGCTGAAGCGGGTGGCGCGCCGGGTCGACGAGCGCGCGCTGCCGATGAGCACGAGCAGGACCGGCACACCGGCGACAAGGAGGTGCCATGGGTTCGCCGCGCTCGTCGGCGAGCCGAGCATCGTCTCGGCACTGGGCGCGGCGAGCCGCGGCGCGAGCATGGCCCCGATCGCGAAACCGACTATCACGGCGATCAGGCCGAGCGCGGCGGACTCGAGCGCGAACACGGCGGTGACCTGACGCGGCGTGAGGCCGACGGCCTTCAGCAGCCCGATCTCGCGGTTCTGCGCACTCGCGCGGGCGCCGACCAGGATCGCCACGACCGCGAAGACCACCACGAGCAGCACGATCGTGTACGTCGTCAGGATGATCGCGATCGGCTGCGCGTCGCGCAGCGCCTCCTCGCGCTGGTCCTTCCAGGTGGCGACGGACGCGGCGCCCGCCGGCAAGGATGCCGCGGCGCGCGCGGCGAACGCGGGCGCGGCGTCGGCGTTGGCCAGGCGGATCGCCTGGGTCCAGGACCAGCGGCCGCTATCGGGCTCGATCCGCTCGAGTGTGACCCGCCTTACCCAGGCCAGGCCCGGGTTGCTGCGCGGGTAGCGCGGCTGACTGGGTGAGATCGCCGTGCCGAGGATGGGCAGCTCGATCGCACCGCGTGCAGCCGTGAGCCGGAGCGGCGCTCCGACTTCGAGTCCGAGGGCGTCGGCGAAGCTGCGCTCGAGCACGATGCCGTCCTCGCGCAGCGCCGAGCCCGCGGTCCGCACCGGCGCGTTGACCCGTGGACGCGAAGGTAGGCCGGCGAGGAGCACCCGTTCCGTGCCGCCGCCTCGCGCGACGCTCGCGAGCGCGATCGGGACGGGCTTGTCGCGCTCGGCGACGCCGGGGAGCGCCGCGATCGCGCGCGCGTCGGCTTGCGAGGGCACGTTCGCGAGCACGTGCGCGCCGTGGGCCGCCGTGAATGTCCGCTGCCAGGGATCGCGCGCGGTCGCGCCCACCTCGAGAGCGAGCACGATGGTCGCCGCCGCGGCGCTCGAGAGCAGAATCGTGAGCGCGCTCGCGAGCAGCCGCGAGCGGATGCCCGCGAACGCGAGCCTGACCAGCGTTGCGGTCATTTCGCCTCGTCGCGCTCGAAGGGAAGCGCGACTGGGCGGGCGGCCTGCAGCTCGGTCTCGTCAGACACGAGTCCATCGCGGAGGGTGATCACCCGATCCGCCGCCGCGGCGACGCGCGCGTCATGCGTCACGATCAACACCGTCTGACCGCGGTCGTGGGCGCCACGCAGAAGCCCGAGTACATCGCGGGCCGCGGCGGAGTCGAGGTTCCCGGTCGGCTCGTCGCCGAGCACGATGTCGGGGGTGTTCGCGAGCGCTCGCGCCAGCGCGACGCGCTGCTGCTGCCCGCCCGAGAGTTGGACCGGAGCGGCGGCGTGCTTGTCGCCGATGCCAAGCTCGCTCAGCAGCTCGTTCGCGGATCGCCGGGCATCCTTCCGGCGCCGGCCGACCAGCAGCAGTGGCAGTTCGACGTTCTCGACCGCCGACAGGGTGGGCATCAGGTTGAAGAACTGGAACACGAAACCGATATGGCGACGACGCAGCCGCGCGAGCTCGGTCTCGCTCAGCTGGTCGATCCGTTCGCCGTCGAGCCGGACCTCCCCCGCGGTCGGACGATCGAGGCCGGCGAGCAGGTTGAGCAGGGTCGACTTGCCGCACCCGCTCGGCCCCATGATCGCGACGAACTCGCCCCGTGCGATCGCGAGGTCGACGCCGCGGAGGGCCAAGACCTTTGCGCCGCCGGTGTCGTACGTCTTCGCGAGGCTGCGCGCCTCGAGCACGTGTGTCATCTCCATTCCTCCCGCGCCGTCAGTCGTTGCTCGATCAAGTCGAGCCATTCAAGGTCCGCTTTCGCGTGCAGGACCGCGCCCTCCACGAGCAGCTCGGCGGTGGCGCCCTTGCCGTTCGCCGCGAGCAGCGCGTCGAGGTCGCGCAGCGACTGCAGATACTCGCGCCGCTGTCGCTCGATCACGGCCTTCGGCTCGGCCAACCCGGCGGACACCACGACGACGAACTTCATGAAGAACTCGTCCTTGAGCCGCGTCCCCGGAACGGGCGTCTCGATCCAGCGCTCCAGCGCGGCACGGCCCGCGTCGGTGAGCTCGTACACGCGCTTGCGGCGACTGTCGCCCGCAACGCTGTGGCCGACGACCAGATCATCGCGTTCCAGCCGCGCAAGCGTCGAGTAGATCTGCCCCGCGTTCAGCGCCGGCAACAGCTCTCCGAATTCCTGCTGCAGTGTCCGCCCGAGCTCGTAGCCATAGGCGGTCTCGCCGGCGAGGAGGGCAAGGAAGAGCTCTCGCATAGATACCGCTAATATATACGTGCTATCTATAGCGGAGTCAAGAGGTGGTGCCTCGACTGGGCCGCGCGCGCCCGGGTGTCGCCGGCACGCAGCACGCGGATCTGGCCCGGCGCTGTTCCCACCCGGCGCGTTGCCGCTCGGAGCCTTCTTCTGGTCCCCACCGGATTTGGCTTTCTAGAGCCTAATCTTGGAGCGCGCCCGACAGGATTCGAACCTGTGGCCTTCGGTTCCGTAGGCGGAGGGTCTATCCGCCCGGGAGCCCCGTCTAGAGCGGAATCGCCGACCTACAGCGGTTCCGCGAGGTGACACGAGAGGACACAAGGAGCCACAAGGGGACGCTCGTCGTTCCCACCTGGTTCCTACCCGCCTTCCCGCACCGTACCCCCACAACCGCGGCGGTTACTTCCGCCCAATCGACGCCGCGCGGCAGCGATGATGTCGCCCTGACCGGGACGCGACCGGCCTCCGTACCGGCTTGCGCGGCGGATCCGCGACATCATGGCGGTGGGTCTGTCGGGCTTGCGCTCAGGCTCGACCAAGCGCTGCGCGACCGCAGTGGGCGAGGGCGCGATGGCCGTGCAGTTCGTCCACGAGCATCTCCGCGCATCGGCGGATGCCCGAACACGGTGACGTGACCTCGGCGAACAACCAGGCGTCCTCGAGCTTGACGAATGTGTCGTGGTAGCGCACCGTCGGCGACCGGCTCGTCTCTGTCGTGGACCAGCTGGCCAC
>DATMEC010000352.1:0-2175 GCA_035557125.1 Steroidobacteraceae bacterium | reverse complement strand
GCGCGCCGCCGCGACGACGGCGGCGATATCGACGAGCTTCAGCAGGGGGTTCGTCGGCGTCTCGATCCAGATCATGCGCGTCTTCGGCCCGATCGCGGCCGCGGCGACGTCCGGGTCCGAGAGGTCCGCGAAGGTGAAATCGAGATTCGCCGAGCGGCGCCGCACGCGCTCGAACAGGCGGAAGCTGCCGCCGTACAGGTCGTCCATCGCGACCACGTGATCGCCCGAGTCCACCAGCTCCAGCAGCGTCGCCGTCGCCGCCATGCCCGACGCGAAGGCGAAGCCGCGCGTGCCGCCCTCGAGGTCGGCGATGCAGCGCTCATAGGCCATGCGCGTCGGGTTCTGCGTGCGCGAATACTCGTAGCCCTTGTGCACGCCGGGACTCGACTGGGCGTAGGTCGAAGTCGCGTAGATGGGCGGCATCACGGCGCCGGTCGCCGGGTCCGGCGACTGCCCGCCGTGGATGGCGCGGGTGGAGAATCCGAGCGGCTTCTTCGTGTCCTTCATCGTTGCCTCAGTGCGCCGCTGTCATCTGTCGGCGCAGGTAGTTGAGCACGTCGGCGCGGGTGATGAGCCCGTGGAAAGCGCCGCCCTGGATCACGGCGACGTAGGGCGTCGTCTCCAGCATCGCGACGAGGTCGTGGATCGGCAGCGTCGGAGCGACGACGGGAAAATCGCGGAACATCGCGGCAGATACCGGGTCGTTGAAGCGCTCGGGCTTGCCGAAGGCGTGGCGGAGGATCACGTCCTCGTCGATGAACCCGACCAGCCGGTCCCCCTCCATGACCGGCAACTGGCTGTATCCGGCGTTGCGCAGTCGGTTGTGCGCCGTCGCGAGCACGTCGCCCGGACCGACGACGACCGTGGCGCGCTCGCCGTGCGGCCGCCCGACGAGGTCACGGAGGTCGCCGTGCCGCTCGCGCTGGATGAAGCCCTGGTCTTCCATCCAGAAGTCGTTGAACAGCTTCGACAGGTACTTGTTGCCGGTGTCGCAGGCGAAGGTCACGACCCGCTTCGGTTGCACCTGCTCGCCGCACCACCGCAGCGCCGCCGCGACCAGGGTTCCGGTCGACGACCCGACGAGGAGGCCTTCCTTGCGCAGGATCTCTCGGGAAACCGCGAAGGATTCCGCGTCCGGGATGCTGTAGCCCCGGCGGCACATGGAAAAGTCGCAGATCTCCGGTATGAAGTCCTCGCCGATGCCCTCGACCAGCCAGGAGCCGGCTTTGCCGTAACTACCCTTGTTCACCTGGTCGGCCAGCACCGATCCCTCGGGGTCGGCCAGGATCATCTCGACGGTGGGCAGGCGCTCACGGAAGAACTGCGTGAGCCCGCTGATGGTCCCGCTCGAGCCGATGCCGACCACGATGGCGTCGAGTCGCCCGTCCATCTGCTCGAGGATCTCCGGACCGGTCGTCGTGCGGTGTGCCTTCGGGTTGTCGGGATTGCCGAACTGGTTGACGTGGTAATAGCCGCGCTCGCGGGCCAGACGCGTGGCGAGGTCCTGGTAGTACTCCGGGTGGCCCTTCTCCACGTCCGAGCGCGTGAGCACGACCTCCGCGCCCATGGCGCGCAGGTTGAAGATCTTCTCCTGGCTCATCTTGTCCGGCAGGACCAGCACGACGCGGTAGCCCTTCTGGAGCGCAACGAGCGCAAGGCCGAGTCCCGTGTTGCCGGCCGTCGCTTCTATGATCGTGCCGCCCGGCTGCAGGTCGCCGCGCCGCTCGGCCTCCTCGATCATCGAGAGCCCGATGCGGTCCTTGATAGAGCCGGCGGGGTTCTGCAGTTCGAGCTTCAGGAAGATCTGGCACGGCCCGGCGTCAAGCTGCCTGAGCTCGAGCATCGGCGTCCTGCCGATCATCTCGAGCACGTTGCGGTAGACTTTCATGGCGCAATTGTAACGGGAGACGCTTGGTGCTTTGGCGGACGATCGGCCCTGCCCTCGCCTGCGCCGGCGCGCTGCTTGCTGCGGGTCCCGCGCGCGCCGTCGACGCCCCGCTGCCCCTGCACGACGATGCCCGCGTCCAGGCCGCAGTGGAAGACGCCCGCGCCCGCTTCCTGCCGGCCGGGCGCCTCGACCGGCTCGACGTGACCGTGCTGCTCGCCGCCCGGGACGGCCGCTGGCGGCGCGGCAGCGTCGGGGGGCGCACGTCCTGGTACCCGGCGAGCTGCGTG
>DATMEC010000351.1:0-3676 GCA_035557125.1 Steroidobacteraceae bacterium | reverse complement strand
GCTTGCGAGCTCGGCACCGGCTGCGTAGCGCAGGCGGCGACCAGCGTCGCCGCAGCGGCAATGCAGGCGATTCGCATAACCCAAGGTTATCGGGCGCGGGAGGCGGACACCATTCGGCGCAGTCCTACGCGGATTTTCAGCTTTCAGAGGCCGGCCGCGCGCCGGACGAGCTCCCACAGCACCAGCAGGGCCATGAACATCAGCACCCACCAGCCCACGGTGAACGTGCGCCGGCGGTTCGGCACGTAGTTCGAGCCGAGGTGAATCAGGGCGTGAGCGATGCGGCTCAGGACGAACACCGAAGCTGCCGCCATCGCGAGCCCATGCGCGGCGTCCAGCGCCCAGAGAATCGCCGTCATCATGTAGAACAGCACCGGCAACTCGAACTGGCTGCGGATGTTGTTGTTGATCTGCAGCACGCTCTCGGGCCAGGCATCCTCGTGCAGCGCCAAGCGATCCCTGTTCACGTTTCCCGCGCGCAGCTCCCGGATCTTCACCTTGATCAGGCGCACGTAGATCAGGAGAGTCATCAGCACCTGGACGATGACGGGGACGAAAATCCAGTCGCGCGTCATTGGCGGTTTCCTTTCCGGGAATCGGCATAGTCCGCGTCGGTGCGCGGCGCCTCGGGAAGCTGCTCGTCCAAGGACCGCCGGTAGCGGATGCACCCTGCCATGAACCTCGGCCAGGACGGCACTACAGGCTGCGGATCCGTCTTCTCCGGCAACAGTCCCCAAAGCTGCGGGTGATGCCAGCAGAGTTCGTGAGTGGTCGAGTCGCGATGCTCTCGGATGCCGGCGCGCAGCTTTTTCACTTCCGCGATCAGCTGCTCGCGCGACAACACGTCGAGGTCGGCGTCCATGTCGCGATCATACGCCCAAGCCCGTAGACTCAATCCAGCTTGAGCCCGCAAGTCATCGGTTTTCAGCACTACACGACGCCGCCCACGTACCGGGTGGAGCTCGCCGAACGCCCGCGCCTGTTCGAGCGCCTGCACGAGGAAAGCGGACGCCGGCTCGCATTGCTCGACGCCCCGGCCGGCTACGGCAAGACCTGGCTCCTGACGCGCTGGTATGCGGACCTGCGCAAGGCGGGCAGCCGCGTCGTCTGGCTCGGCGCCGACACCATGGACACGACCGATCTCCTGGCGCTCATCGTCGCCGGGTTCCAGCGATCCGGCATCGACGTCGGCCGCCTAGAGGGACTGGCCGCACAGGGATTCGACGACGTGCCGCCGCACGCCGTCGTCGCGGCCTTGACCGCGGCGCTCGAGGCGACGCCGCAGCCCGTCGTGATCTTCCTCGACGACGTGCACCGCCTGAGCCGCGACGCCATCCACGACGTGCTGACGCGCCTCCTCCACGAAGCCCCGCCCACGGTGCGCTTCGTCTGCGGTGGCCGCGACCTGGGGGCCCTTCCGCGCGCGGACCTGCGCGCCCGTGGCGAGCTCCTCGAATTCGGCGCCGAGCAATTGCGTTTCGATCGCGAGGAAGCCCGCGCGTTGCTGCCCATGCTGTCCAAGGCGCAGGTCGACCGGCTTCACGATCGAACCGAGGGCTGGCCGGTCGCCCTGCAGCTCGCGCGACTGTGGCTGCAGGCAAAGCCGGAGCGCAGCACGCTGCTCGATGCGTTCTCCGGGGGCACGACCGAAATGGCCGAGTACCTCACCGAGCAGGTGCTCGCGGACCTTGCGCCGGACCTGCAGCAGATCCTGTCTCAGGTCGCGATCCTCGATTCCCTGAACCCGGCTCTGGTCGCGGACGTCACGGGTAGCCCAGACGCCTGGCGCCGCCTGCTCGACGAGGGCCGCCTGGAGCACTTCCTGGTACCACTCGACGCCGAGCGCTACTGGTTCCGGCTGCATCACCTGCTGCTCGACTTCCTGCGCGCGCGCAATCGCGCGAGCGGGGAAGACCTCCGCCCGTTACACGCCCGTGCGTCGGTGTCTTTCGAGCGCAACGGCGACACCTTCGAAGCGGTGCGTCATGCCGTACTCGCCGGCGACGTCCCGCGGGCGGTAGGACTCGTCGAGCGGACGGGCGGTTGGGAGCTCGTACTGTTCGGCGGAACCGTGCGGATGCGCGCGCTGCTCAGCTTTCTGCCGCGGCAGCGCATCGGCGAGTTTCCGCGCGTGCAGCTGTTCCAGGCATTTCTCGCGGTGAAGGACGGCGACCTCGCGCGCGGCATCCGGCAGTTCGACGCGGTGGCCGCCGCGCATCCCGCGCCTGCCGACGCTGCGCTCGCCCGCGACCTGATGGTCGTCGGCTATCTCCTCGGCCGCTACGCCGACTACCCGGTGGCCGCCGGTGAGCTCGAAGCCCTCTATAAGAAGGTCGAAGCGGCACCGCCTTCCGACGACATCGTGCGTGCCACGCTCCTCAATACGGCCTGCCTGCTGGCATTCGGCACGGGCAACATGCCGGCCGCGCTCGACGCCTGCGTGCGCGCGGTGAAGGAGATGCGCCGCATCGGCTCGCTGCTCGGCCTCAACTACTGCCTGCTGCATCTCGGGCTCGCGCAGCTTCATCTCGGTGAACGCCGCGAGGCGGAAGCGACCTGGCGCGAAGCGGCGGCGATGGCCGAGGAGAATTTCGGCGCAGACAGCGGACTCAAGTCGATTGCGGATGTGCATCTCGCCGTCGCGCTGCACGCCAGAGGGGAGGTCGGCCCGGCGGCGAAGCTGATGGACGAGGCCTTGCCCCACGTCGAGACCACGGATGGCTGGCTCGACCTTTACGCGGAAGGCTTCGAAACCGCGATCGCGAATGCGATCGCGCGCGGCGACCCAGCGGCTGCCATGGAACTCATCGCGCGCATGAAGCGCACGGCCGCCGCACGCGGGCTTTCACGCCTGGAGGCGCTCGCGAACGCGTTTCGTGCGCGCATCCCCGGCGACGCAGCGGAAGGCGGAACGGTTCCTCCCTGGGAAGCCGGGCGGTGGCGCAACACTCCGTCGGTCTGGCGCGAGCATCATGCGGCGGGCGTGGCGCGTGCGATTCGAGCGCTCGAGGCGCAGTGTCCCGCCGACGCATTCCCGGTCCTGGACGACCTGGAGGCTGCGGCGCGCGCCCACGATCGACGTCGATACCTGCGCTCGGTCGCGGTGCTGCGGGCCGCGGCCCTGCAGCAGCAGGGCGACGAGGCCGAAGCGCTTGCAGTGCTTGCGCCCGTGCTCGATGTCGCCGCCCGCGCCGACGACACGCAGTTCCTCGTGGACCTCGGGCGTTCGGTGCTGCCGCTGTTGCAACGCGCCTGGTCGTGGAGCCGCGACCACGCGCCGGGCGCCCACGGCCGGCAGGTACTCGCGACGGCCGTGACGACGCTGGCGCGGGCCTCTCAATCCCTAGATGCGCCGAACACGCTGAGCGCACGCGAGCTGGAAGTGCTGGTCGAGCTGGCGTCCGGCGCGCCGAACAAGGTGATCGCCCGCAACCTGCAGATGACCGAGAACACGGTGAAGTTCCACCTCAAGAACGTTTTCCAGAAGCTGCAGGTCCGGCACCGCGCCGAGGCCTTGCAGGCCGCCCGCGCGCGGGGCCTGTTGCGCTGAAGCAGCAGGCGTTCTGCAAGGCCTACCCGAATGGGTAGGCCGCCGTTCCCCGGACCTACTCGCCACCCGCATTGACCGGCGACCGCCGAGTCCAGAGGCTGTCCGCAACGGCTTCGGTTTTGGGGG
>DATMEC010000350.1:0-4917 GCA_035557125.1 Steroidobacteraceae bacterium | reverse complement strand
CAGCAGCCTGGTCGTACTGCGCCTGCAGCGCCGCACAATCCTGACCAGCCTGAACCTCTTCCTGCGCAAGCGCGGTCGAGCCAAAGGCCAGCGCGGCGCTCGCGATCAAAACGTGACGAATCTTCATGGTCAATATCTCCTCATTTCTTTTGGCCGTATCCGGCGTGACCATGAAACACCAAATGCCATCGAATTAACCGATCGTGCCGTCTGCAATAAGCGACAGAATTTCGGAATGCGAAAGTCCGAGTTCGGCTGACAAAACGGGGCGGGTGTGCTCGCCGAGAAGCGGAGGCGGCGTCGAGTAAACGAGTGTATTTCGCGAGAAAAACACGGGATTTTTGACTTGCGGGAGCTTCCCGCCGAGCGCGTGCGGCAGCTCGAAGCGAAGCCCGCGATGCTTCACCTGCGGCTCGGAAAACACCTCGGCGATGCTGTTGATCGGGCCGCAGGGCACGCTGGCGCGCGTCAGCATTTTCACCCAAGCCTTCGTAGTCTTAGTCCGACACAGCTTTTCGAGTACTGAAACGAGGGCGACGCGATTCTTCACGCGGCCGGCATTGGTTGCAAAATGCTTGTCCTTGGCGAGGGCAGGCTTGCCTGCCACCTTGCAGAACGCGGCGAACTGCCGGTCGTTGCCGACCGCGAGCATCAGCCACGCATCCTTCGTGGGAAATGCCTGATAGGGGACGATGTTCGGGTGCGCGGTGCCGCGACGGATCGGCGACTTTCCCGTCACCAGGTAGTTGAGCGTCTGGTTCGCGAGCGCGGCGACCTGCGCATCGAGCAGCGCGAGGTCGATGTATTCGCCGCGGCCGGACTGCTCGCGCTCGACCAGCGCCGCAAGAATCGCAGTCACTGCGTACATGCCCGTGACGAGGTCCGACACGGCGACGCCGACCTTCACCGGCCCCGCGCCCGGCTCGCCATCCGGCACGCCGGTCACGCTCATGAGTCCCGAGATCGCCTGGATCATCGCGTCGTATCCCGGCTCCTTGGCGGCCGGTCCGTCCTGGCCGTAGGCCGAGATCGAGCAGTAGATGAGCCGCGGGTTCACGCCTTTCAACGATTCGTAGCCCAGCCGGTATTTCTTGAGTGTGCCAACCTTGAAGTTCTCGATCAGCACGTCCGCGTGCATCGCGAGCGAGCGCACGAGATGCTGCCCGGCGGGCTTCGTGAAATCGATTGCGAGCGAATGCTTGCCGCGGTTCGTGCTCGCGAAGTAGGCGGACTCGGCCGTGTCCTTGCCCTTGCCGTTCCTGACCCAGGGCGGGCCCCAGTGGCGGGTGTCATCGCCGCTGCCCGGTCTCTCAACTTTCCAGACGGTGGCGCCGAAATCCGCGAGGCACTGCGTCGCCCAGGGACCGGCGAGGATGCGGCTGAGGTCGAGCACCTTGATACCATGCAACGGGCCCATGCATCCGCATTATGGGCTGAAACGTAGTAGGAACATGAATACCGGGCGTCTCCTGATTTCGCTCGTCCTGGCCGGTGCGTCCGGCCAGGCGCTTGCCAGCGGCGCGACGGCCGCGAACCTCGATGAGGTCGTCGTCACCGCCGGCCGCATCATGCTCTCCGGCGCGCCACGCGCCGCGAGCGAAGGGACGGTGCTGCACGAGCAGCTCGAGAACAGGCCGCTGCTGCGCACCGGCGAGATTCTCGAGCTCGTCCCGGGCCTGGTCGTCACGCAGCACACGGGCGACGGCAAGGCGAACCAGTATTTCCTGCGCGGCTTCAACCTCGACCACGGCACCGACTTCCTGACGCGCGTGGAAGGCATGCCGGTCAACATGCCGACGCACGCGCACGGCCAGGGTTACATGGACCTCAACTTCGCGATCCCGGAGCTGATCGAACGCGTCACCTACCACAAGGGCACGTATTACCCGGAGCTCGGCAATTTTTCCGCCGCCGGCGCCGCCGAGTTCCGCTACTTCGACCGGCTGCCGCCGGTGCTCTCGCTCACCGGGGGCGAGGACGAGTACCTTCGCGCCGTCGCGGCCGGTTCACTGCCGTTCGCAGGCGGCGACCTTCTCGTCGCGCTCGAATACAACACGACGGACGGCCCCTGGGAGTTGCCGCAGGACCTCCGCAAGGCGAATGGCGTCGCGCGCTACTCGCGCGCCACGGACGAGGGCGCGTGGTCGGTGGACCTCATGGCCTACGATGGTGAGTGGACGGCGACCGACCAGGTTCCGCTCCGCGCCGTGGAGGACGGCACGATCGGCCGCTTCGGCTTCGTCGATCCCTCGAGCGGCGGCGAGACGCATCGGTATTCCGTGTCGGGCCAGGGTCATCGCGCCTTCGGCGCGCGGCGGCTCGACTGGTCGGCCTGGGCGATGGACTATCGACTCGAGCTCTTCTCCAACTTCACCTACGCGCTCGACCCGGTGAACGGCGACCAGTTCGAGCAGTTCGACGACCGCCAGGTGCTCGGCGGCAGCCTCGAATGGTCACAGCCGCTCGACGCCGACGCACGCTGGCAGTTGCGGACGGGCGTCGAGCTGCGCCACGACGACATTGCGCCGGTCGGCCTCTACCTCACGACTGCGCGCGAGCGCCACGACACGATCCGCGAGGACCAAGTGCGCCAGGCCCAGGTCGGCGCCTGGGCAGGCCTCGAGACGCGCTGGACCGAGAAATTCCGCAGCGAAGCCGGGTTGCGCTACGACACGATCGACTACGAGGTCGCGAGCGACCTCGCGGCCAATTCCGGCTCCGGCAGCGACGCCCTCGCGAGCCCGAAGCTGTCGCTGGTGTTCGGGCCGTGGCGCGAGACGGAATTATTCGTGGCCGCGGGCCAGGGCTTCCACGGCAACGACATCCGCGGCGCGACGATCGCGGTGGACCCGAGCGACGGCGTGACGCCCGTCGACCCGGTGACGCCGCTGGTCGAGGCGGACGGCATGGAAGCGGGCCTGCGCACGGCGATCATCCCGCGCATGCAGCTTGCGCTCGCGCTGTGGCAGCTCAAAGTGGATTCGGAATTGCTCTTCGTCGGCGACGGCGGGGCGACCGAGGCGAGCCGGCCGAGCCGGCGGCGCGGCGTCGAGCTCGGCCTGTACGCGCGCCCGACCGACTGGATGATCGTGGACGCGGACCTCGCCTGGTCGGAACCGCGCTTCCGCGACGACGACCCGGCGGGCGACCGCATTCCCGGCGCGGTCGAACGCGTCGCCTCGCTCGGCGTGACCTTCGACCTCGACGGTGGCTGGTATGGCGGTGCGCGCCTGCGCTACCTCGGGCCATCAGCCTTGATCGAGGACGACAGCGTGCGCGCGCCGGGCTCGACGCTGGTCAACCTCGAGGCGGGCCGCCGATTCACGGAACGCCTGAAAGTGACGCTCGGCATCTACAACGTGTTCGACGAGGACGCGAGCGACATACGCTATTTCTACGAGTCGCAGCTTCCCGGGGAGCCGGCGCCGGTAGCGGACGTCCACGTCCACCCGGTGGAGCCGCGCACGGCGCGCCTCACCGTCGACTTCGCGCTCTGATCAGGGTCGCGGGAAGTTCGCGAGGTACTCCGCGGCCGCCGCCAGGCTGACGACTTCCGCGTACTTCGCCTGCAGGTCGAAGAGATTGGCCTCGTGCGGCGCCGGATGGCGGTCGCCGACGGCCTCGCGCACGACGAGCGGCACGAAGCCGTGCTGGCAGGCGTCCACCGCGGTCGCGCGCACGCAGCCTGACGTCGACACGCCGGCGACCAGGACCGTGTCGACCGCAAGCGCGCGCAGCGCCTCGGCGAGCTTCGTTCCGAAGAACGCGCTCGCGTACTGCTTGCTGAACACCGGCTCGCCGGGCAGGGGTTCGAGTCCTTCGGCGAAGGCGGCGAGTTCCGGGTGCTTGCCGCGCTCGAAGCTCGCGAGCGCGGGAAGCTTCTGGAAGAACACGCCGCCGTCGGCGCCGCCCGGCTCGTAGACGACGTTCGTGTGCATCACCGGGATCGCGGCAGCCCGCGCGAGGCCGAGCAGCGTCGCCGCGGCCGCGCGCGCCGGCTCGACACCGGCATAGAGCGGGGACGCGGGCGACAGGTAGGCGCGCACGAAGTCGACGACGAGGAGGGCGGGCTTCGCACCGGGGACGAGCGTCCGGCCCGCGGGCGCCGGGTCGATCTCGCCGCTCATTTGCGGTTCAGGGCACCGCGCGCGGCGTGGACGTGCGACAGCATGACCGAGGCCGCCCACTCGGGGTCGCGCGCCTCGAGCGCGCGCACGATCTCGAGGTGGTGCAGCGCGCTGCGCTCGAGGTCCTCGGGCGTATACATCTGGAAAGTGCGCATCATGAGCGGCGCCTCGATCAGCGCGGCGAGGGCGCGCGAAAGGCGCGCGCTCGCGGCCGCCTCCTGCAGGCGGCGGTGAAAGCGGCTGTTGAGGTCCGCGATGCGCTCGAGGTGCCCGCTGCCGCGCTCGACCGACTCGCGATGCTGGGTCTCCGCAAGCTCACGCAGTTCCGCGATCTGCTGCGGCGTCGCGCGCTCGGTCGCCCGCCGCGCGCTGTAGGATTCGAGCATGGCGCGAAGGTCGAAGACCTCGTCCGAGTCGGCTTCCGACCAGACCGTGACGATGGCGCCGAGGTTCGGCGTGAACTCGACGAGCCCCTCCGCGTCGAGGCGCCGGAGCGCCTCGCGCACCGGCGTGCGGCTTACGCCGACGGTCGTCGCGATTTCCTGCTCGGTGAGCCGTGCGCCGGCGAGGTAGCGCCCGGCGATGATGCCGGATCGAACTGCGTCGTAGGCCTTGTCGACTGCGCGCACGCCGCCTCTCCCGTGAACCTGCATGATACGCGTCAGCCGCGCGCCGCCGCGCCGCGCTTGCGCGCCGCGATGCGGGCCTGGAACCGCGGCGCGGCCGGCGGTTCGAGCCCGGTCTCGGCCTTGCAGCGTGACTTCAGTTCCGCGATGTCCTTGAAGCCGCG
>DATMEC010000349.1:0-4421 GCA_035557125.1 Steroidobacteraceae bacterium | reverse complement strand
GGCAGGGAACTGGGCCCGTATAATACCAGCCCCTTCGCGGGGACCGACGCTCCCATCGTCTAGAGGCCTAGGACACAGCCCTCTCAAGGCTGGTACGAGGGTTCGAATCCCTCTGGGAGCGCCAGACTATCCGGTCCGCTTTGGCTTCGCGGCTCGAGGCATGATCCATCCGTAGTGGAGATGCCGGAAATAGAACCGGCGCAAGACCGTGTCCGCATGGAACATGGCCCGGTCCACGACGGATGGGTCGATTTCAGGCCAGCCCGCAGGCAACTCGTATCCCCACTCCCGCAGGTACGGACCGAAGACCCGCGATGCGTGGGCCCTGAGCCCGCCGGTATACCAAGCGGCGAAATCGCTTCCCCGGCCTTCGGTCGTGTTGGTCCGCGGGATCGGTCCTAGCGGCTTCAGTCCGATTGAGTGCAGCCACGAGGCGAAATCGTCGTCCAGACTCTCGTAGCGGAGTACGTGTGCATGCGACGGCAACAGGCATGTGCGGCTGTTGAAGACGTGCTTGAAGAACCTGCGGACAAACCGTTCGAAATCCGGGCCGTGTTTTTCGATGAATGCCAGTTCCCTGGCTTCCTGGCGAAATCGGTAACCCCACGGCGCTCCGGCGAGTCGCTGCTCGCCGTACAGCTCGCCATACTTGTCGCGCGCCTTGACGAACTTGCTGACGACGACGTCGAGCGGATTCCTGATCGTGGCGAGGACGCGGTACTGTTTCTCATCCGACGACGCCGTCCGGCGGAACTCGTCGTAGCCCGTGTGCCTCCGCAGGATTCGTCGTCCCTGGTAGTTCCTGGTGAGTTCCAATGCGATTGCGGTCGATGCCGTTTGCGGCACTTCGATGAACACGTACCGATTGGCGTCGCTGATGATCAATTGAGAGCTTACGGCACGCGAATGGAATGCGCCCCAGGGAACTGACTTGCCGAAGTCAGCACACCCCGCAAAGGTAACGATAGCTTAGAACGCGCGAGTCAAGCGCGGTGAATGTCGCGTCCGCCGGCCTTGCGCCATGCCTGCGCGAGCGCGTTCGCGTCCTCCGCCGATCGCGCCTCGACCGACATCAATATCGCGCCCTTGCCAATGTCAGCCTCATAGCCGCTCACGCGTTCTTTCGGCACGCCCCAATCCCCCAGCGCGGCGAACAGGCCGCCCGCGACGCCCGCCGCGCCCGCGGCGGTCAGTGCGACGGCCAGAGGGCCGACCACGATGCCGATCGCGGGCACTGCGATCGCGGCGCCCACCGCGGCGAACACTGTCACCAGCAATCCCATCCGGCCTCCCTTCGGGCCGCCGAGTTCGCCGCCTTCCGCTTCGCGCGTGCCCAGTTCTGCCTTCACCTCATGTTCGGACTTGAGCAGCTTGTCGCGCGTTTCCTCGGAAACGACGACGTTGACTTGCCCGAGCTCGTAACCACGATTGAGGCACGCCTGGTAGGCGCGCTCGGCGGCATCCCCGCTGTCGAAGATTCCAACCAGGGGGTACGTCTTTTGTGCGATCGCCGGTTTGGCCATGGTTGTCACCACGCTGCCGGGAACCCGGCCCGGCGTCTGTAGGCGGGCGCCGGCGTATCATGGGCGGCAGGACCCGGTAGCGGGGGTCGGGGATGGCGAGCATGAACCTACAGGACGCGATGAAGAACCCCGCCAGGTTTTTCAGCTCGCCCGAGGCCATCGAGTCCTCGAGCGAGCTCTCGGCGGAGCAGAAGCACGCGGTCCTGCTGCAATGGAAAGACCAGCTCCAGCAGCTCATGGTGGCGACCGAGGAAAACATGCCCGGTCCCGAATCGAGCTCGGGCGTGAATGCCGACTGCCTGCGGCGCGTCGTCAGCGCACTCACCCGCATCGACCCGCAACACCGTCCTTAGCGCACCCGCGATGCTGACGCGCGACCGGCTCGACCGCCCGGTGGACACCGGCCACGACCATGTGCTCGGTCCGCCGGGCGCCGAGATCACGCTCGTGGAGTACGGCAGTTATGCCTGCCCGCACTGCCGGGCGGCGAATGAGCGCATCGCCGCGGTCCGCGACCGGTTCGGCGACCGCTTGCGCTACGTGTTCCGCCAGCGGCCACTGACCAACAGCGACATCGCCCGGCGCGCGGCGGAGCTTGCCGAAAGCGCCGGGAACGACGCGGAGTTCTGGACGGCGCACGTCGCGCTGATGTCGCGCTCGACGCAACTGACCGAGGCCGACCTCGAGTTCGTGGCGCGAGAGCTGGGCATGGCCCCTGCGGACGGCCGCGCGGCCCGCGCCGCGGCGCGCGTCGAAGCCGACATCGCGAGCGCTCGCGCGAGCGGCGTGGCATTCACGCCGACATTCTTCGTCAACGGCCGCCGCTATGACGGACCCTGGGACGAAAGCTCGCTGTCCGACGCGCTGCTCGGCTCGCTCGGGCATCGCATTCTCTCCACTGCGCTCGACTTCGCGGGTTGGGCGCCGTCGGCCGGCGTCTTGTTGCTCCTGATGTCGATCCTCGCAGTCACGATCACCAATTCCCCGGCGGGCGCCGACTTCGCGGAATTCTGGCAGCAGCCCTGGGCGCTCGAGTTCGGGAGCGTCGGTCTTCGCATGCCTGCGCTCGACTGGATCAACCACGGACTGCTCTCCGTCTTCTTCCTGATCGTCGGCCTGGAGATCAAGCGCGAGTTCACGGTCGGCCATCTCGCGAATGCCCACTCCGCAGCGATGCCGATCGCCGCCGCGCTCGGCGGCATGGTCGTGCCCGCCGCGCTGTATGCGTTCGTCATTCCCGACGGCCCGTGGGCCCACGGCTGGGGCGTGCCGATGGCGACCGACACGGCCTTCGCGGTCGCGCTGATCGCCATGATGGGCCCCCGCGTGCCGGTGGGCCTTCGCATCTTCCTCACCGCGGCGACGATCGTGGACGACATCGGCGCCATCGCCGTCATCGCGCTTTTCTACAGTGACCAGATCCACCCTGGATATCTCGCCGCTTCCGCGGCCATCGTCGCGGCACTCGCGCTGCTGAACCGCGCGCACGTCTACCGCGTGGCTCCGTACCTGCTGCTCGGTGTCGCGCTCTGGGTGTGCGTGCACGGCGCGGGCCTCCATGCGACGCTTGCAGGCGTGGTCCTCGCAGTGTTCATCCCTACGCGGCCGCCCCCAAACCTGAATGCGCTGATGACGCAGGCCAACGCGATCGTCGCCACCGAGGCGCTCCACGGGGACGAGGTACTGCGTCACGGGCCCTCGATTCCCGTGCTTCGCGCGCTGGACTCGATACACGACCGGATCGAATCGCCGGCGGATCGCTTGCTGCGCCGGCTCGCCCCGCGCTCGAGTTACTTCGTCCTGCCGGTCTTTGCGCTGGCGAATTCGGGCGTCGTGCTCGGCCTCGATGTCGTGTCCGGGCATGGGCCGCTGATGGCGGCGATCGCCTGCGGGCTCGTGATCGGCAAGCCGCTCGGGATGACCGCATTCTGTGCGCTCGCGGTCGCCTCGGGCCTCGCGCGCAAGCCGGACGAGTACAGCTGGCGCCAGGTCCTCGGCGCCGGCGCGCTGTCCGGCATCGGGTTCACGATGTCGTTGTTCATCGCGGCCCAGGCGTTCACGCTCGAGCCGGATTTCGCCGCGGCCAAGATCGCCGTGTTCGGCGCTTCGGTCATTGCCGCGCTCGCCGGTGTCGCGATCCTCTGGGGTGCCGGCAACACGGCTTCCGCAGCGGTGGCGGCAGCGCGGCCATGACGCAGCGGATCGCAATGTGGTCCGGCCCGCGCAACATCTCGACCGCCATGCTGCGGTCCTTCGGCAGCCGGCCCGACACTCACGTCAGCGACGAGCCGCTCTACGCGCACTACCTGAAGGTCACGGGCATCGCCCACCCGGGCCGCGCGGAGATCCTTGCCGCGCACGATTCCGACTGGACGAGCGTCGCCGCGACCCTGACCGGCCCGGTCCCAGGCGATTGCCCGATCTGGTACCAGAAGCACATGGCGCACCACCTGCTGCCCATGATCGAGCGCGGCTGGCTCGACGGGCTCACCCATGCATTCCTCATCCGCGAGCCGGACGAGATGGTGGCTTCGCTCCTCAAGACCTACCCGGACGCGGGCCTTGCGGATACCGGGTTGCAGCAGCAGTGCGAGATCTTCGACCGCGTGGCCGAGCGGCTCGGCCGTGCGCCGCCGGTCGTGCTCGCAAGTGAGGTCCTGAAGGACCCGTACGCACAGCTCGAAGCGCTGTGCGGGGCGCTCAGCATCCCATTCCTGCCCGCGATGCTCGCCTGGCCGCCGGGCCGGCGCGAAACGGACGGCGCGTGGGCGCCCCACTGGTATGCCGCAGTCGAAGCCTCCACCGGCTTCGAGCCCTGGCGCAGGCGCCATGTCGAACTGACGCCGGCCCAGCAGCGGCTCGTGAACGAATGCCGGCCCTGGTATGAGAAGCTTTACG
>DATMEC010000348.1:0-7933 GCA_035557125.1 Steroidobacteraceae bacterium | reverse complement strand
ACGCTGAACAGGCTTCCCCACACGAAGAAGGCGAACCCGATCCGCCAGCCGGCGAGGCTGGCGAGGCAGAACAGCAGCAGGTGGCTGACGAAGAACGCATTGACGAGGAGATAGATGCGCCGCGCCTCGATGCGCCGCACCCAGGCGCTGTACGCGGGCACGATGATCACGAGCAGCAATGCCTGCACGGCGACCGCGTAACTCCTGAACTCTGCGCCGCCCTGGGTCAGGATCAACGCCTCGCGCACCGGGCGCACCAGGTAGTAGGCGAGCATCAGTGCGAAGGCCTGCAGGAACAGGATCGCGACGACGCGCCCCTCGCCGGCCCGCACCGGAGCGAGCCATGCGAGGCAGTGTTCGAGGCGCGTCGACGGGGTGCGGATCATCGGGCTCTCCCTGAAAATCGACGCCCGGCCATCGCCAGCCGGGCGCCGTAAGCACACATGACTCAAGTCCAGTCGGTCGCGTCCGTCGCCGTGCGGCGATCCAGGGCGATGACGGTTTCGCGGGCGGCGTCGCCTTCGATACGGAGCAGCTGCCCCGGCTCGAACGATTCCACCAGCGAGGACACGAGGACAGTGGTGACGAACGTGGCCGCGAGGGCGGCGGCGATCGAGTGGCGGCGGTACTGGTTGCTCTTCATGGTGATCCTCCTCGGATCGGTTGCTTCTGATCCGGGAGTGATCGTGAACCTGGGCGGGGCAGCGCTCTGTCAGGTAGCCGACACAGCGGCCGAAAAAGTGCCGGGCCGAGAAACGCCCTAGAATGTCGGCCTTCCCGGTCGCGGATGGCCCCCATGACACGCAAGACGATCCACACGCCGAAGGCGCCGAAGGCGATCGGCCCCTACTCGCAGGCGGTCGCCACCAACGACACCGTGTACCTCTCGGGCCAGGTCGGACTCGACCCGGCAAGCGGCGAACTCGTCGCCGGCGGCATCGAGCCGCAAGCGCGGCGCGTCTTCGCGAACCTCGCGGCAGTCGCCGAGGCAGCGGGCTCGAGCCTCGCCGCGGCCGTCCGCGTGACAATCTACCTCGCGGACTTCGGCGACTTCGCGACCGTCAACAAGATCATGCAGGAGTTCTTCAGCGAGCCTTATCCCGCGCGCGTCACCATCGGAGCCGCCGCACTCCCGCGCGGCGCGGCGATCGAGGTCGACTGCATCCTGGTGCCGTGATGGAGGCGGGCGGCTACCTGCTGCGGCAACTCGACACGGCCTGGAAACTCACGCGCTTCCACCTTGACGGACTCACCACGGAGGAATGCCTGTGGCGGCCGGCGCTGCGCGGACTGCACGTCACCCGGCGCGAGGACGGGCGGTGGCGCGCAGACTGGCCCGAGCACGAGGGCTACGACATCGGGCCGCCGAGCATCGCCTGGGTCACCTGGCACATGGTCTTCTGGTGGTCGATGGTGCTCGACCATTCGTTTGGCCCGGGAACGCTGGAGCGCGGGAGTGTCGCCTGGCCCGGCAGCGCGGATTCGGTACGCCGGGTGCTCGACCAGCTGCACGGCCAATGGCACGCTGCACTCGCCGGACTTTCCGAGGCGGAATTTCGCTCGCCCGCCCAGGCGCGCTGGCCGTTCAGGGACCGTCCCTTTGGCGATGTGATCGCCTGGGCCAATGTCGAGCTGGTCAAGAACGCGAGCGAGATCGGGTACGCGCGCTTCCTGTACGCCGGCCGCGAGCCTGTCGCGGCCCCGTGACCCTCGAGCGCCGCCCGGTCACCGCGCTCAAGGGCGTCGGTCCCGCGCTCGCGAAGCGGCTCGCGAAGCTCGGCATCGAGAGCGTCGCCGACCTGCTCTTCTGGCTGCCGACCCGCTACGAGGATCGCACGCACATCGTGCCGATCGGGTCGCTCCGTCCCGGCATGCGCGCGGCGGTCGAGGGCATGATCGAGCTCGCCGAGGTCGTATTCCGCGGCCGCCGCTCGCTGCTCGTGCGCCTCGCCGACGGCACGGGCTTCCTCACGCTGCGATTCTTCCATTTCAGCGCGGCGCAGCAGCAACAGCTCGTGCGCGGCGCGCGCCTGAAGTGCTTCGGCGAAGTGCGCCGCGGAAAGCACGGGCCTGAGATCGTGCACCCCGAGTACCGGGACGCGGCCGCGCCCGACACGCAGGCGACCGAGGACGTCCTGACTCCGATCTATCCCGTGACCGAGGGCGTGCAGCAGGGGCGCCTGCGTAACCTCACGGCGCAGGCGCTGGCCGCGATGGGCGACGGCGAACTGCCGGATCTCCTGCCGCGCGATATCGTCGGCGAGTTCGGGCTTCCGGGCCTGCACGAGGCGCTGTCGTACGTGCATCGCCCGCCGCCGGACGCGCGGCTCGACGTGCTCGCCGCCGGCCGCCACCCGGCGCAGCGGCGCCTCGCCTTCGAGGAGCTGCTCGCGCAGCAACTCTCGCTCAGGCAGCTTCGCGCGGCGATCCGCCGTGACCCGGCCATTGCCGTTCGCGCGGACGGCGCGCTCGCCGGGGCCCTGCTGGCCGGTTCCGGCTTTGCACTGACCGCCGCGCAACAGCGAGTTCTCCGGGAGGTACGGGCCGACCTCGCAGTGCCGCACCCGATGATGCGCCTCGTGCAGGGCGACGTTGGCTCCGGCAAGACGATCGTCGCCGCGCTCGCGGCTGCCGACGTCGTCGAAGCAGGCTTCCAGGCCGCGTTGATGGCGCCGACGGAACTGCTCGCCGAGCAGCACGCGCAGAACTTCGCGCGCTGGCTGGCGCCGCTCGGGCTCGAGGCCCTGCTGCTCACCGGGCGGATGCCGGCGCGCGCGCGGCGCGCGGCGCTCGACGATCTCGCGGCGGGACGCCGTGGCTTCGCCATCGGCACTCACGCGCTGTTCCAGGAAGGCGTCGGGTTCGCGCGGCTCGCGCTCGTAATCGTCGACGAGCAGCACCGCTTCGGCGTGCAACAGCGTATGCGCCTGCGCGAGAAGGGGAACGCGGGCCGCTTCCCGCACCAACTCATCATGACGGCGACGCCGATTCCACGGACGCTTGCGATGACTGCCTACGCGGACCTCGACGTCTCCGTCATCGACGAGCTGCCTCCCGGGCGCACCCCGGTGACGACGGTCGCGATGCCCGAATCGCGCCGCGAAGAAATCGTTCAGCGCATCCGCGGAGCCTGCCTCGCCGGCCGGCAGGCCTACTGGGTCTGTCCGCTCATCCAGGAGTCGGAGCTGCTTGAGGCGCAGGCCGCCGAGGACGCGGCAGCGGCCCTCGCCGAGGCACTGCCCGACGTCGTCGTCGGCATCGTGCACGGCCGCATGCCGCCTCCCGCGCGCGAGAAAGCGATGGCCGAGTTCAAGGCGGGACGAATCGGCCTCCTCGTCGCGACGACGGTGATCGAGGTCGGCGTCGACGTGCCGAACGCGAGCCTGATGGTGATCGAGAATGCCGAGCGCATGGGGCTTGCGCAACTGCACCAGCTGCGCGGTCGTGTCGGGCGCGGGCGCGAGGCGTCGACCTGCGTGCTGCTCTGGCATCCGCCGCTGTCGCCGCTTGCAAGGGAGCGGCTCGCGGCGCTGCGCGGCAGCAACGACGGATTCGAGATCGCGCGCCGCGACCTCGAGCTGCGCGGCCCTGGCGAACTCCTCGGCACGCGCCAGGCAGGGCTATTGCAGCTCAAGGTCGCGGACCTCGTGCGCGATGCCGACCTGCTGCCGCGGGTGCAGGCGGCGGCGGACGTGATGATGCGCGCGCATGCGGATAACATGGCGCCACTCGAGCGCCGCTGGATCGGCGCGGGAACGCGGTACGGCAAGGTATGAACGGACAACCCGCGAAGCAGGACGATGCGCAGCGCACCCCCCGCTGGACGGCCCGCCTCGACGAATGCCGGCCCGCGGCGCCGCCGGCCGCCGCTGCGTGGCTCTCGGAACCGGGCCTCCTGACCGACCGCCTGCGCGCCTGCTGCGATGGCCAGCCGGGGCTTTCGGTCATAGCACTCGCGGAAGCGCCGATCACCGATAGCGACGCCGCGATGCTGCGGGCCGCAGGCCTCACGGCCTACGTGCGCGAGATCGAGCTCACCTGCGACGGGCGGCCCTGGGTGTTCGCGCAGACGCTGATCCCGCAGCCGACGCTGGTTCGCCACGGCTGGCTTTCCACGCTCGGCGGCGCGGCCCTCGGCGAGCGCCTCGCCGCGGTGCCCGGGCTCGAGCGCGGACCGCTCGAATTCACCCGCCTCGTCGCCGGCGATCGCCTCTATCATCGCGCGCTGCGCGAGCGCGCCGATCCGCCAGCCTCGCTCTGGGCACGCCGCTCGTTGTTTGCGATCGCGGGCGACCGCCTGCTGGTGCAGGAGGTCTTCCTGCCCGAAGCGCAGGCATGAGCGACTACAAGCCCGAGTGGAAGCCGCGGCCGCTGCGCGATGCCTGCCGCGCCGTCGGCCGGACGCTCCGTGAGTACGCGCTCCTCATGCGACTGCACAAGCCGATCGGGATCTGGCTCCTGCTCTGGCCCGCGCTGTGGGGACTCTGGATTGCGGGCAACGGCCGGCCCGACCCGCGGATCTTGTTCATATTCATTGCCGGCGTCGTCGTGACGCGCTCGGCCGGCTGCGTGATCAACGACTACGCCGATCGTGACTTCGACCCGAAGGTCGCGCGCACCCGGGACCGTCCGCTCGCGGCCGGGCGCGTGGCGCCGGCCGAGGCGCTCTTCCTGTTCGTCGCGCTCGGCCTCGTCGCCGTCTGGCTCGCGCTGCAGCTCGACCCCTACGCGCAGCTCTTCGCCGTCGCGGGTGCCGTGCTCGCCATGACCTATCCCTGGCTCAAGCGCATTGTGCACGTGCCGCAGTTCTACCTCGGCGTCGCCTTCGGCTGGTCGATCCCGATGGCGTTCGCGGCGCTGACCGGCGAATTGCCGAAGATCGCCTGGCTGCTGCTCACCGCGGTCGTGCTCTGGGCCGCGGTCTACGACACGATGTACGCGATGGTGGACCGCGAGGACGACGAGCGCATCGGCGTGAAGTCGACGGCGATCCTCTTCGGCGAGGCGGACCGCGTCATCGTCGCGGTGATGATGGCGATGACCCTGTTCGCGCTCTGGCTGGCCGGCAACGAGGCCGGCCGCGGCGACTGGTACCGCGGTGGGCTCGGCGCGGCGGCGATCCTCTTTCTGTACGAGCTGTGGCTGATCCGGCGCCGGGAGCCGAAAGCCTGCTTCCAGGCCTTCAACAACAACCACTACGTCGGGCTCGTCGTATTCGTCGGGCTCGCGCTCGACTATCTCTACGGCTGAGCGGGTTCGCCCACGGCCCGCGCGACTGCCCAGGCCTCGACGCGCCGGCAACCGGCATGCTTCAACGCCCGGGTGAGCGCATCGGCGGTCGCGCCCGTCGTCATGACGTCGTCGACGATCGCGACGGCGGCCGGAACGCAGCCCGCGAGCGCCTCGAACGCGCCGCTCACGTTGACCCGGCGCACGCTTGCGGGCAGCGCCGCCTGTTCCTCGGTCGCTCGCAGGCGCAGCGCCACGCGATCGAGCACCGGAATACCGACGATCTCCCCGGCGAATCGCGCGATCTCGCCCGCCTGGTTGTAGCCGCGGCGTGCCTCGCGCGCCGCGTGCAGCGGCACGGGCACGATTGCATCCACCGCGGGCCTGCCGCGCTCACAGAGGCGATGCGCAAGTACCGTGCCGAGGATGCGCGCGATCGCAACCTGCCGGCCGTACTTGAGGCGGTGGATCAGCTCGACCAGCGGGAATTCGTAACGATACGGCACGAAGGCGGCATCGAAGGCCTGCTGGCGCGAGGCGCAGTTGCCGCAGGCGATGCCAGGGTCCGGACGCGGCATCGCGCACTGGGGGCAGGCGCCGGAGTTCACCGGCAGGTCGTCCTCGCAGGCGCGGCACAGGTCGAGCGCAGGCATCTGGCCCGGATCCAGGCACAGCAGGCAGGTCGCGGGAAAGAGCCCATGAATCAGTGACTTGGAGGTCCCGTAAACCTGGCGTAGCAGGCTCGGTTGACAGGCTTTCAGGGCATTCGAATACTGCGCCACGGCGACAACGTGCGCCCGCCGCGCGTTTGGCATGCGGCGGTTTTTCGGCCGGAACGGGGAGCAATGCAATGGACGGCAACGGTCACGCGAGCGAGGCGATCCGCAGCACCTGGACACTCGAGGAAGTGCGCGCGCTCCATCGCCTGCCCTTTGCCGACTTGATGCACCGGGCGCAAGTCGTCCACCGCCGGCACTTCGACCCGAATGCCGTGCAGGTCTCGACGCTGCTCTCGATCAAGACCGGCGCCTGCCCGGAAGACTGCGCCTACTGCCCGCAGAGCGTCCGCTACGACACGGGGCTAGAGCGCGAAGCGCTGATGGAACCGGCGGACGTCGTCGAGCGCGCACGCGCCGCGCGCGAGGCCGGTGCGACGCGCTTCTGCATGGGCGCCGCATGGCGGAGCCCGAAGGACCGCGACCTCGAGAAAGTCGCGGCGATGGTCGAGGGCGTCGCCGCGCTCGGGCTCGAGACCTGCGCCACGCTCGGCATGCTGACGCCGCGGCAGGCCGCACGCCTGAAGAAGGCCGGGCTCGATTACTACAATCACAACCTCGACACGTCCGAGGCGTTCTACGGCGAGGTCATCACGACGCGCAGCTACCAGGATCGCCTCGACACGCTCGCGGCTGTCCGCAATGCCGGCATCCACGTGTGCTGCGGCGGCATCCTCGGCATGGGCGAGACCGCTGAAGACCGCGTCGCCTTCCTGCACACGCTCGCGACGCTCGAACCGCACCCGGAGAGCGTGCCCATCAACAACCTCGTGCAGGTCGAGGGCACGCCGCTGGCCGGGACGGCCGCGCTCGATCCCATCGAGTTCGTGCGCATCGTCGCGCTCGCGCGCATCCTCATGCCGCGCTCTCACGTGCGGCTCTCCGCGGGACGCGCGGAGATGAGCGACGAGATGCAGGCGCTCTGCTTCCTCGCCGGCGCGAACTCGATCTTCTACGGTGAAAAGCTGCTGACGACGGGCAACCCGGACACCGCGAGCGATCACGCCCTGTTCGGGCGTCTCGGGATCCGGCCCGAGTCCGCCGCTCCTGGGAGCTGAGGGGTGGCCGCCCTGCCCGGGTTCGGCGCCGTACTCGCGAACCTCGACGAGCGCGGCCTTCGCCGCCGACGCCGGAGCGTCCACCGCCTTGCGCACGACACCGCACAGATCGAGCTCGACGGCAGGCGCTGCATCGACTTCTGCAGCAATGACTACCTCGGCCTCGCCGCGCATCCGCGCGTGACGGAGGCGCTGATCGACACCGCGCGCGAGCACGGTGTCGGTGCCCGCGCTTCGCACCTTGTCACGGGCCACCAGCACGGGCATGACGCGCTCGAAGAGGCGCTCGCCGCGCACACGGGGCGCGAGCGTGCGCTCCTCTTCTCGACCGGCTACATGGCGAACCTTGGTCTCGCGACCGCGCTCGTGCAAAAGGGCGGCCTAGTCCTCGGCGACGCACTCAACCATGCCTCGCTGATCGACGCAGGGCGGATCGCCCGCGCCCAGCTCGCCTGGTATCCGCACGGCGATGCCGGCGCGCTCGAGGCGATGCTTGCCGCGCGCGCACCCGGCCCCGCGCTCGTGCTGACGGACGGCGTTTTCAGCATGGACGGCGACCTCGCGCCGCTGCCGGCGATCGCCGTCGCCTGCCGCCGGCACGGCGCCCTGCTCGCCGTCGACGATGCCCATGGCCTCGGCGTGCTGGGCGCAGGCGGAGGCGGCACGCTCGAGCACTTCGGCCTCACGGCGCGCGACGTGCCCGCGCTCGTCGGCACGCTCGGCAAGGCCTTCGGCAGCTTCGGCGCCTTCGTCGCCGGGGATGCGGACCTCATCGAGACGCTCGTCCAGCGCGCTCGCACATACATTTATACGACGGCACTCCCGGTCGCAGTCGCGGCGGCGACGCTCGCCGCCCTCGAGGTCGCGGCC
>DATMEC010000347.1:0-7161 GCA_035557125.1 Steroidobacteraceae bacterium | reverse complement strand
CTGCCGGGAGACTTGACGGCCTCCTGGTCCTCGAAGTTGAGAGTGCGAGCGGAAGTCGCGGAGGGCTCATTCTCGGCGGAGTTTGAAATCGGCGCCGGTGCGACCCAGCTCGCAACGACGAGGAGCGCACAAAGCGGATGCCTCATGGCCGCTTGACTCCCCGTCCCGGATGCGCGCCCGTCGCCTTGCCGGCCTGCCATACGGCGACGCCGTTGACCCAGACTTTCTCGATGCCGACAGAGAGCGCCTTGGGATCTTCGAATGTCGAGCGGTCGGCGACGGTCGCCGGGTCGAACAGCACGAGGTCGGCAAAAGCACCCGGGCGGATCGTGCCCCGATCCGCGAGCCCCATGCTGGCGGCCGAAAGCCCGGTCATCTTGCGCACCGCGTCCTCGAGGGTCAGCAACTTCTTTTCGCGCACGTGCGTGCGCAGTACCTTGGTGAACGCGCCGCGCCCGCGCGGATGCAGGCTTTCGAGCGAGCCGTCCGAGCAAATGCTCGCGTGGGGCCAGACGATGAGCGCGTCGATGTCCTTCTCGACCATACCCTTCCCCATGATCGACTGCCGGTCGTCCTCACCGCTCGAGCGCGCGATCAGGTCCATCAGCTCGGCCGCCGGATCCGTGCCTTTTGCCGCCGCGATCGCGGCCAGCGACTGGCCGACCAGCGCCGGTTCCGGGCTGTAGTCCGTGAGGATGATGCCGTCCGCCGGCGTAACGTGGTCGAGGACGAATTGCGCAGTCTCGCGATTCGTGAAGTCGCGCTTCGGGAACAGCACCGTCAGGTCGGAATGCCAGTATTCGTAGGGATAGATGTCGCCGGTGACGTCGATGCCCTCCGCGCGTGCCTTGTCGAGAACCCCGAGCAGGCGCGCACTCTGGCCCCACCAGTCCACCATGGCGAGCTTCATGTGCGTGACCTGGACCGGTATCTTCGCCTCGCGGCCAATGCGAACGATCTCGTCGATCGCTTCCCAGAAATTGCGGTCTTCGCTGCGGACGTGGCTGATGTAGCGGCCGCCGTGGCGCGCCGCTTCCTTCGCGAGTCCGATGACCTCCTCGCTCGCGGAGTAAATGCCCGGATCGTACTCGAGGCCAGTGGCGAGCCCGAGCGCACCCGCCTTCATGCCGTCCTCGACGCCCAGGCGCATCTCTTCGACCTCCGCCGCGGTGGCCTGGCGCCGGTAGTCATCCTTGCCCATGGCATCCTCGCGCAGGTTCCCATGACCCACGAAGGTCGCGACATTGATCGCGGGCGGAGTCTTCTCCATCCGTTCGAACAGGTCGCGGACCGCGTAGCTCATGGAGCCGTCCTGGCCCGCGACGATCGTCGTGATGCCCTGACTCACGACCGGCGTCGCATCGCGCATCTCGAACAGGCCTTCCTCATGGTGGCTGTGCACGTCGATGAAGCCGGGCGCGAGCGTGAGTCCGCCGGCGTCGACGACCGCCTCGCCGCGCTTCGGCTCGAGATCGCCGACCTCGACGATCCGGTCGCCGTCGACGCGAACGGAGCCCGTGCGCGCCGGGGCGCCCGTGCCGTCGACGATCGAGGCATTCACGATCAGGGTGGATGTCACTTTCTCGCCGGCGCAGCCGGCTGCGAGCGTCGCGAACAACAAGGCGGCGCCGGCGACAGACAGGTATTTCACTCGAAGGACTCCTTGACCCTGCTGAACGGGATACCGCGCAAGCCCGGTGACCAGTAGACGAAACCGTCCGCTTCGCCGGTGCCCGGTGCGAACCTGAGGATCAACGGGCTGCCGGCCGCGCCGAACTCGCCATTCTTCCCGGGTTTCAGTACCAGGCCTTCCGCGCAGGTCTCGAGTACGAGCTTGTCGCCGCGCTCGTCGATTACGCAGCGCGCGTTCGCCTCGTCGCTGAAGTAAGCCCCGGCGTAGCGCGACAGCGGCTTCGGCTCCCACGCCGCGGCGACGGGCTTGCGTTCCGGCTCGGCCTCGTCGGGCTCCTCCGGACCGAGCTTGTCCTTCAGGAAGGTCTCCGCGACTTCCGTCGCGATTGCGCCTGCGTCGAGCTCGGCGCGATTGCACAAGGTAATTACGGAGAAGTGCTCGGCCGGCACGCGCATGATGCTCGAGCGGTAGCCGACCCAGGATCCGCCGTGCGTCACCCAGGTGAGGCCCCGCGACTCTTCGACGTTGAGCCCAGCGGCGTATCCCGTTGACGATCCGTCGTTCAGCAGGCCAACCTCGTACATCCGCTCGACGAGCGCCCGCCCGCCGACCTTGCCCGTGTAGAAATTCTCGTCCCAGAGCGCGAGGTCGTAGATGTCGCTGTGCACCTGGCCATCACCAACCTGCTCCCAGCCGGTTTCGTCCACGACGAAGGCCTCGCCCTCCCTGCGGTAGCCGCGCGCAAGGCCGGCGATGCCGTCCGGGTAGCGGTCCACGATGCTCGTGTTCTTCATGCCGAGCGGCTCGAAGATCTGTTGCCGGGAGAACTCGGCGAGCGACTGCCCGCTCGCCCGCGCGATCACGACGCCGAGCAGGAAGTAGCCGGTGTTGCTGTAGTCCCATTCCACACCGGGCTTCTCGTTCGGCGCGGATTGCCTGGCAAGCGCGAGCACGGTCTCGTGGATCGTCGAGCCGTCGGCGTCGCCTCGCCCCTTCATGTAGAGGACCTCGATGTAGTCGCGAAGACCCCCGGTGTGGTGCATGAGCTGCCGGAGCGTCACGCCCCGGGCACTCGTCGTGATTTCCGGCACGTGTTTCACGACCGGGTCGTCGAGCTTCAGCTTGCCCTGCTGCTCGAGGAGCAGGAGCGCGAAGGCGGTGAACTGCTTGGAGACCGAGGCGAGGTTGAACACGGCGTGCGAGTCGAGCGGTTTCCCGCGACCGATATCCGCAAGGCCGAAGGCCCGGGCGTGCGTGAGCGCGCCGTCCTCGAGCACGCCGACCGTGCAACCGGGTTCCCCGGGCTTCACGTGGTTTTTCATGACGGCGGCGATGGCGGCGTCCGAGGGTCCGTTGGCCGCGAGCGCAATCGTCCCTGAGAGCGCGAGCGCGCCGCCGACAAGGCAGCGCCCAGTGAAGTTTGTCATGGGAGACCTGCGGTGGGACAAGAGTCCGATTTTGATTCAAACTGTTCGGTCGAAGCAACGCCCAATCATGATCGAAAGTCCCTACCTCCTCTTCCTCGGCGATGCGCCGGATATCGCCACCGCGAAAACCGCGGCCGGCATCCGGCAATGGCGTGGCGAGCTCTGTGCGGGGCAATTGCGGCTTCCGGGCTGTCGCGTGGACCTCGGGCTTCCGGACCTGGCACCGCGCGAGGCGGCCGCCCGCGGCATCCGTACGCTCGTCATCGGCATCGCCAACGACGGCGGCTTCATCGCGCCTGGTTGGGTGTCCGCGATCGTCGCAGCGCTCGAAGCGGGCCTTGACGTGGCCTCGGGCCTACACGAGCCGCTCGCCGGCGTGCCGGAGATTGCCTCGGCAGCAGAGCGCAGCGGCCGCAGGCTCATCGAGGTGCGGCAGCCGGCCGAGTCGTTCATGCCGGGCACCGGGAAGAAACGCAGCGGCAACCGCCTGCTCACGGTCGGAACCGACTGTGCCGTCGGTAAGAAATACACGGCGCTCGCGATCGAAAAGGAAATGCGCGTGCGCGGCGTGGACGCCGACTTTCGCGCCACCGGGCAGACCGGCATCTTCATCTCGGGGCGCGGCATCGCCGTCGACTCGGTCGTCTCTGATTTCGTGTCCGGCGCGGCGGAATGGCTGTCCCCGGACGCCGCGCCGCAACACTGGGACGTGATCGAAGGTCAGGGCTCGTTGTTTCACCCGGCCTACGCAGGCGTGACGCTCGGGCTCATCCATGGTAGCCAGCCCGACGCGATGGTCCTATGCCATGACCTCGCGCGCACTGGCATCGCCGACTACGACGGCTATCCGATCCCGACCTACGAGGCCTGCTTCGAGGCGTACCTCCGTGCCGCGCGACTCACGAATCCCGCGGCGCGATTTGCGGGCATCAGCCTGAACACGTCGTCAGTCGACGATTCGGCGGCCGCGCGCGCAGTCGCCGACGTTGCAGCACACACCACCCTGCCCTGTTGCGACCCGATCCGTCACGGCGTGGGGCCCATCGTCGACCGGATCCTGGGAGAAAGATCATGAACATCGTCGCTGACGCATTGATCGAATGGCCGCGGAACGTCGCCCGGCACCTCCAATGGCTCGGGCCGCTGTTCGCCCGCATCGTGGTCGGGTGGGTGTTCCTCTGGACGGGCTGGGGCAAGCTCACGCACTTGCCGCTGGTCACGCAGAATTTCGAGGGCTGGGGCATCCCGGCACCGCAATTGATGGCGCCGTTCGCGTCGGGCGTCGAATTCTTCGGCGGCATCCTGCTGCTGGCGGGGCTCGCGACGCGCATTTGTGCGGGTGCCCTCGGCGTCGTGATGATCGTCGCCATCGCCGCGGTCCAGTGGCCGGAAGTGGACTCGCTGCTCACCTTCCTCGGCCTCGAGGAAACCATGTACCTCGCGCTGTTCCTGTGGCTCGCGATCGCCGGCGCCGGACCCGTCTCCGCGGATGCCCCCCTCGAACGGCGCTCGGCTACCTGACGCGCGGCCCTCAGTCCATCCGACAGACGGGGCGGGCCTGCTGCGGTATCGATGGATGCCGTCCATCGACCCGCGAGGTACTGCGTCATGAAGTGCGAAGTGTGCGGCAACGACTACGACAAGGCGTTCGAGGTGATCCAGGGCCGGGAGCGGCACGTGTTCGACAGCATGGAGTGCGCCATCCACGTGATCGCGCCGACCTGCGACTTCTGCGGCGTGCGTATCGTCGGCCACGGGATGGAAGCCAGCGGAAAGTTCTACTGCTGCGCGCACTGCGCGCAGTCGGCCGGCAAGCCGGAAATGACGGACCGGGTGGACTGAAAATGACGGCGGGGATTGCGTAGACTCCGATCTTGCCGTCGGCGCCCTCCGACGCGAAGCAAGGATCGGCCATGAACTCGTTTGCACTCAGCGCCGCTCAATTCACCGAGTGGCTCCGCGGCTACCAGTCGGCCTGGGAAGGCCGCGATGCGGACGCGGCGGCAAAGCTGTTCTCGGACGACGCGCGCTATCACTGGACGCCGCTGGTGCCCCCGCAACAGGGGCCGGCGGAGATCGCCTCGGTCTGGAACGCGGCCGTTAGCCAGCAGCGCGAGGTGCGATTCACATTCACGGTTTTCGGCGTGTCGGGAACCATCGGCATGGCGACCTGGCGCGCCGACTTCACGCGCCTGCCCGACCAGTTCAAGGTCCGCATCGAAGGCGTATTGTCAGCGGAATTCTCGGCCCCGGGCCGCTGCCGCGTATTCCGCGAGTGGTGGCACAGCTCGGAGTCCCCGGGCTAGCCCATGAATCCCCGTAGCGGCAGGTTTGGCCGCTGCAGCCAGTTGTCTGGGAGGTAATCGGCCGCGCCGTCGATCGCGTGCACGGTATAGGCGTGTCGGGGCATGTCGCTGCGGTTCGGCCCCGACAGGTGCGGCAGCGCACCGTGCAGCAGGATAAGCGTTCCGCGCTCCGCCTCCAGCGGCACCAGGCCCTCGGTCGGATACGGCGACGGGTCGAAGACCTCGACTTTGGTCGCCGCGCGGTCGGCATTCAGTTTCGAGCGCGCCTTCACCGGCAGCCGATGGCCGCCCGGCAGCGCCCACATGCAGCCGTTCTCCGTCGTCGCGTCGTCGATCGCGAACCAGAACCCCACGACGCTCGGCGGATCGGTCCACAGGTAAGTGTGGTCCGTGTGGCAGACGACCTCGCCGCCGATCCGCGGCTGCTTGAAAATGTACATGGACTGCAGGAGCAGCGGCTCGGCCAAGCCGATGTCTTCCGCGACGGCCGCGAGCTCCGGTCCGCGGCTGAACGCATCGAACACCGCATCGAGGTCGTGCATCGCGTGCCCGAGCTTGTTGAGCGAGAGGTGCGCCTCGCCGCGCAGGCGGCCCTCGCCGTCGAATGCGTCCTTCTCGAAGAAGCAGCAGATCGCCTCGCCGCTCGTGAGGAAGTAGCGCTCGGCCGCGTGGCGCGCGCCGCCGTCTGCCGTGAAGACCGTCGCCGTCTCGGGCGGCGGCACGTGCTCGCGCGCCAGAAGGAGTGCGCGCTCGCGCAGTTCGAGGCATCGCGCCGCATCCGCAAAGCCGGGCAGCACGAGGAAGCCGTCCCGGTCATAAGCTGCCTGCTGCTCATCCGAAAGGTACGCGCCCATCAGGCCGTCGCGCGGCTCTCGAGCCCGGCGTCCGCCGCGAGCGTTGCTGCCTTGTCGGTCTTCTCCCAGCTGAAGTCGGGATCGTCGCGTCCGAAGTGGCCGTAGGCCGCGGTCTTCCGGTAGATCGGCCGCAACAGGTCGAGCATCTGGATGATGCCCTTGGGACGCAGGTCGAAGTGCCGCAGCACGAGCTCCGCGATGCTCTGGTCGGGCACGCTGCCAGTGCCGTAGGTCGTCAGCATCACGCTGGTCGGGCGCGCGACCCCGATCGCATAGGAAACCTGCACGAGGCAGCGGCGCGCGAGGCCCGCGGCGACCACGTTCTTCGCGACATAGCGCGCCGCATACGCGGCGGAGCGATCAACCTTGCTCGGATCCTTGCCCGAGAACGCGCCGCCGCCGTGCGGCGCGGCGCCGCCGTAGGTGTCGACGATGATCTTGCGCCCGGTAAGGCCGGTATCGCCCTTCGGCCCGCCGACCACGAACCGCCCGGTCGGGTTGACGAGGTATTTCACCTTCTTCGAGACCATGTCCCGCGGCAGGACCGGCTTCAGGATCTCCTCGACGACCGCTTCGGTGAGCGTCCCGTGCGCGATTTCCGGGGCGTGCTGGGTTGACAGCACGACGGTGTCAATCTCGGCCGCGCGGCCGCCGTCGTATCGCACCGTCACCTGCGACTTCGCGTCGGGACGCAGCCACGCGAGCCGGCCGGAATGGCGCAGCTCCGCCTGCCTCTCCACCAGGCGGTGCGCGAGGTGGATCGGCAACGGCATCAGCTGCGGCGTCTCGTCGCAGGCGTAGCCGAACATGAGCCCCTGGTCGCCCGCGCCCTGCTCGAGGTCGAGGCCGCGGCCCTCGTCGACGCCCTGCGCGATGTCCGGCGACTGCCCGTCGTAGGTGACGAGCACGCTGCAGCCGCGGTAGTCGATGCCGTACTCCGC
>DATMEC010000346.1:0-6567 GCA_035557125.1 Steroidobacteraceae bacterium | reverse complement strand
TTCGTGAGGAGCGCGCGCTACGCGCACGAGGCCGGCTTCGACATGCTCGAAGTGCACATGGCCCACGGCTACCTGCTCGCGAGCTTCCTCTCGCCGCTCACCAACCGGCGCACGGACGGCTATGGCGGCGACATCGGAAATCGCCTGCGCTATCCGCTCGAGGTTCTCGCCGCGGTGCGCGCGGCCTGGCCGGACCGGCCGCTCTCGGTGCGGCTGTCCTCGAGCGACTGGGCGCCGGGCGGCCTGACCGAGAATGAGCTTCTCGCGGTCGGTCGCGCGATGAAGTCGGCGGGAGCGGACATCCTCGACCTGTCGAGCGGGCAGACCGTGCCCTGGCAGAAGCCGGTGTACGGGCGCATGTGGCAGACGCCGTTCTCCGACCTGGTGCGAAACGTGGCCGGCATCCCGACCATCGCCGTGGGCAACATCTTCGAGGCCGACCACGCCAACACCATCATCGCCTCCGGCCGCGCCGACCTCTGCGCACTCGCGCGGCCGCACCTCGCGGACCCGGCCTGGACGCTGCGCGCCGCGGCGGAGCAGCATTGGGACGGCCAGTGGTGGCCGCCGCAGTACCAGTCGGCGCGACGCCAGCTCGAGCGCAACCTCGAACGCGCGGCCCAGGCCGCCGGTCCGATCTAGGAGCCGCAATGAACGAGTCACTCACAGGACGTCACGCACTCGTCACCGGGGGCGGCCGCGGCATCGGCGCCGCGATCGCGCAGGCGCTCGCCACGGCCGGCGCGCGCGTGACGCTCCTCGCGCGCACCGCGGGCGAGATCGAGGCCACGGCGAAGGCGCTCCCGGGCGAAGCCCGCGCGGTGAAGGCCGACGTGACGGACAGAGGCCAGGTCGAGCGCGCGTTCCGGGAGGCGCGAGAGGCATCGGGAGAGGTCTCAATCCTCGTCAACAACGCGGGGCTCGCCAAAAGCCGCGCGGTCGCGAAGAGCGACGAGGCCTTCTGGCGCATGATGATCGACGTCAACCTGACGGGTGCCTGGCATTGCACGCGCGAGGCGATTCCCGCGATGCTCGAGGCGAACTGGGGCCGCATCGTCAACGTGTCCAGCACGGCGGGCCTGCGCGGCTATGCGTATTGCACTGCTTACTGCGCGGCCAAGCACGGCCTCATCGGCATGACGCGCGCGCTCGCGCTCGAGGTGGCGAAGACCGGGATCACGGTCAACGCCGTGTGCCCGGGCTTCACGGACACCGGCGTCGTGCGCGACGCGGTGCGCGCCATCAGCGAGAAGTCCGCGCGCAGCGAGTCGGAAGCGCGGCAGACGCTGATCTCGTTCAACCCGCAGCAGCGCTTCGTCGAGCCCCGGGAAGTGGCGAACGCCGTCCTGTGGCTCTGCAGCCCGGGCAGCGAGAGCATGAACGGGCAGAGCCTCGCCGTCGCCGGCGGGGAGGTGACCTGATGAACCGCCCCACGATGGACGTGGAGTCCCGCGCGGACCGCGCCGACCACACGGCGATCCGGCTGTGGCTGCGGATGCTCGCGACGAACCGGCTGGTGGAGACGCGCACCCGCCGCCTGCTGCAGGAGCGTCATGCGACGACGCTGCCCCGTTTCGACCTCATGGCACAGCTCGAGCGGGCGCCGAAGGGGCTCAAGATGGGAGAGCTGTCACGGCGCATGATGGTGACCGGCGGCAACGTCACCGGCATTACCGACATGCTCGAGGAAGAGGGCCTCGTCGAGCGCGCCCCGGATCCCGCGGACCGTCGCGCCACGCTCGTGCGGCTGACGGCGGCGGGGCGGCGCAGCTTCGCGGCCATGGCCCAGGAGCACGAAGGCTGGATCGTCGAATCGTTCAACAAACTCACGGGCCGCGAGATGGCGACGATGGCGTCCCTGCTCGCGCGGCTCAAGACGCATGTCCGTTCACTCGAGGAGCGGGACGCATGAAGACCGAGATCCCGGACCTGGCCGGCTACGCGGCGAAGCACTTCCTGTGGCGCGTCGAAAACCGCGTCGCGCACCTGACGCTCAATCGTCCGGAGCGGAAGAACCCGCTCACCTTCGAATCCTACGCGGAGCTCCGTGACCTCTTCCGCCTGCTGCACGACGGTGGCGGCGTGCGGGCGGTCGTGATCGACGGCGCCGGCGGGAACTTCTGCTCCGGCGGCGACGTGAACGAGATCATCGGCCCGCTCACGAAGATGGACGAGAAGGGCCTGCTCGAGTTCACGCGCATGACCGGGGAACTGGTGCGCGCGATGCGCGCCTGCCCGCAGCCGATCATTGCGGCGATCGACGGCATCTGCGCCGGCGCCGGGGCGATGATCGCGCTCGCCTCGGACTTCCGCTACGCGACGCCCGCGGCGAAGACCGCGTTCCTGTTCGTGCGCGTGGGGCTTGCCGGCTGCGACATGGGCGCCTGCGCGCTGCTGCCGCGGCTCATCGGGCAGGGCCGCGCGGCCGAGCTGCTCTACACGGGGCGTGCCTTCGACGCGGCCGAAGGCGAGCGAACCGGATTCTTCAACGGCGTTTACGCCGCGGACGAGCTGCTGCCCGCGGCGATGAAGCTCGCCGGCGAGCTGGCGGCGGGGCCGACTCTCGCGCACGCGCTGACCAAGAAGATGCTGCACCTGGAATGGAACATGGGAGTCAACGAGGCGATCGAGGCGGAGTCCCGCGCCCAGGCGGGCCTCATGAAGACGAAAGACTTCCGCCGTGCATTCGAGGCGTTTTCGGCGAAGAAGAAGCCGGTATTCGAGGGGGACTGATGGGCCAACACGACGACCGGATGCAGTGGCCGTTCTTCGGCGAAGAGCATCGCCGCCTCGCAACCGAGGCAGGCCGCTGGGCGGCGGCGAGCCTCGACGGCGGCGCACACCTCTCCGAACGCGCCGACGTGGACCGACGCTGCCGCGAGCTGGTGGGCCGGCTCGGCAAGGCGGGACTCCTGCGTCATTGCCTGCGAGCCGCCGACGGCGGCGTGTCGGAGGACTTCGACGCGCGCTCGATCTGCGTGCTGCGCGAGACACTCGCGCAGCATGACGGGCTCGCGGACTTCAGCTTCGCGATGCAGGGACTCGGCAGCGCCCCGCTCTCGCTCGCGGGTGATGAGCGATTACGTGCCCACTGGCTCCCGCGGGTCGCGGAGGGCACGGCCATCGCCGCATTTGCGCTCTCGGAGCCGGAAGCCGGCTCCGACGTAGCCGCCATGCAGAGCACCGCGCGGCGGGACGGCGATGCCTACGTGCTGGACGGCTCGAAGACCTGGATCTCGAATGGCGGCATCGCGGACTTCTATTGCGTGTTCGCGCGCACCTCGCCCGGCAAGCCGCGTACCGACGGCAGCGTCTCGGCCGACGGCATCAGCGCCTTCGTGGTCGAGCCGTCGGATCGCGGCTTCTCGGTCGCCGAGCGCATCGACGCCATGGCGCCGCACCCGCTCGCGCGGATCGAGTTCGACACTTGCCGCATTCCCGCCGCACGGCGCATCGGCGCCGAGGGCGAGGGATTCAAGCTCGCGATGCGCACGCTCGACGTGTTCCGCACCTCGGTCGCAGCCGCCGCCTGCGGTTTCGCCAGGCGCGCGCTGGACGAGGCGCTATCGCACGCGCGCTCGCGCGGCATGTTCGGCAAGATGCTGGCCGATTTCCAGCTCACCCAGACGGCGCTCGCGGAGATGGCGACGGCGCTCGACGCCGCGGAGCTCATCACCTATCGTGCCGCCTGGCTGCGCGACACGGGCCGGCCCTTTACCGCCGCCGCCGCCATGGCAAAGCTCACCGCCACCGAGAACGCGCAGGACATCATCGATCGTGCGGTGCAGATGTTCGGCGGCCGCGGGCTGGTGCGCGGCGCGATCGTCGAGCGCCTGTACCGGGAAATACGGGCGTTGCGGATCTACGAAGGCGCGAGCGAGGTGCAGAAGCTCGTCATCGGCCGGGAGATCCTGCGATGAGCCGCGAGGTGCTGCAGCCGCCGGGCTGGGCGCGGCCGCGCGGCTACGCGAACGGCGTCGCGGCCGAGGGACGCCAGGTCTTCGTAGCCGGCCAGATCGGCTGGGACGGGGAGCAGCGCTTCGTCAGCGACGACTTCACGTTGCAGACGCGGCAGGCGCTGTCGAACGTCATCGACGTGCTGGCCTGTGCCGGCGCCGGTCCCGAGGACGTCGTGCGGCTCACGTGGTACGTGACGAGCCGCGAGGAGTACAACGACGCCCTTGCCGGGATCGGCACGATCTACCGCGAACTCTTCGGCAGGAACTTCCCGGCGATGTCCGTCGTCGTGGTTGCCGGCCTCCTCGAGCCGCGCGCCAAGGTCGAGATCGAGGCGACCGCCGTCGTTTGATTACGCCCGCCAGGCGTTGCTCGTGTATTCCATGTACTCCGCAGTGCGGGCTGCCGCTTCGACGCCGAAATAGCGCGCGACGACGTGCAGCGCCATGTCGATTCCGGAGGTGAGGCCGCCGGCCGTCGCGATGCGCCCGCTGTCGACGAAGCGCAGCCCGCGCCGGAGCTCGATGTCCGGAAACTCCTTCGCGAAGTCCTCGAAGAAGTCGTGGTGCGTGGTCGCCGGAATGCCCTTCAGCAGGCCGGCGCGCGCAAGCTGGAATGCCCCCGTGCAGACCGACATCGTGACGTCGGTGCCGGCGCTCGCCGCGCGCAGCCAGTCTCGGGACGCGCCGGTCGACTTGTGCGCAGGCACGACGATGACGTTCGGCTGCGGGGCGTTCTCGATGCTGTATTTCGGCTTCACCTCGAGGCCGCCCGTCATGCGCAGGTTCTCGTCGGTCGGCGCCACGGTGTAGAGCTCGAATGGATGATGCTCGCCCTCCTGCAGCATCACGTCCTGGAACACCTCCCAGGGACCGGCGGTGTCGATGACGTTGGCGCCCTCGCCGAGCATGAAGGCGACCTTGACCCGTTTACGCTTGGGCATGGGCGCAAGCGGGCCGCTTTCGGCCGCGCCTGCGCGGCCGTGGGCGAACAGCGCGACGGAGGCGGCGACGGTCGAGCCGATGAACTGGCGTCTGTGCATGGCGAGGCTCCTGGGCATATCCCGAATTCGGGGAGTGCCATCCTCGCGCCCGGTGCCCTGGCAGGATGGACACTGATGCTTCAATTCCTGCCAAGCTGTCCCGGACCCGCCCCGGTCACGCTAACGTCGGAGCCATGACCACGAGCTGCCGCCCGAAAACCCGGTCCCGTCCCCATCGCGTGGTGATGCTGAGCTTCCCGCAGGCGCAAGTGCTGGACATCACCGGCCCGCTCGAGGTGTTCGCGCGCACCGCGCGCTGGCTCGCCGAGCATCGGGGCGCTCGCACCCCCGCCTACGTGATCGAGCTCGTCGCGGCGCGTGCCGGCCCGGTTGCGATGTCGAACGGCCTCGAGATCGTTGCAACGCGCCGCTACGCGGACGTCCGCGACGCGGACACGCTGCTGGTCGCGGGCGGCATCGGCTGGGAGGCGGCCGTGAAGGATCGCCAGATGCTCGACTGGCTGGTGACGCAGGCAAAGCGCGTCGCGCGGCTCGGCTCCATCTGCAACGGCGCGATGCTGCTCGCGGCGGCAGGGCTGCTCGACGGCCGCCCGGCGACGACCCACTGGGCGTACTTCGACCGGCTCGCGGCGCTCGCGCCCCGGGCGCGCGTCGATCGCGACGCGCTCTACGTGCAGACGGGTAACATCTACACCTCGGCGGGCGTCACCGCCGGCATGGACCTCGCACTCGCGCTCGTGGAGCAGGATCACGGCAAGGCGGTGGCTCTCGCCGTCGCGCAGGAACTCGTGCTGTTCCTCAAGCGGCCGGGCGGGCAGTCCCAGTTCAGCCGCCACCTCGAAGCGCAGAAGCGCGACGACCTGTTCGGCGAGCTGGAACTCTGGATGCTCGAGAACCCGCGCGCCGAACTGTCGGTCGGGAGCCTCGCGCGGCGCATGAGCATGAGCCCGCGGCATTTCGCGCGGCAGTTCCGGGCGCGGCTCGGCACGAGCCCGGGCAGCTATGTGCGGCGGCTGCGCGTCGAGCAGGCGAGGCGCCGGATCGAGCAGGGCGCCTCGCGGCTCAAGAGGGTCGCACGCGACTGTGGATTCCCCGACGAGCAGACGCTGCGGCGCAACTTCCAGGAGCTCGTCGGCATCACGCCCGCGGAGTACCGCGCGCGGTTCTGAGCACGCCCTCGCCGTACGCAGGTCTGCTACCGTGAGACCGCGGCGCGGCGCCGCATGGAGGGCATCGGCATGGATACATCCGCGGCGGCCGGCACGCTGCTCGGCGTCGGCATCGGCGTGCTGGTCCTGTACCTCGTTTATCTGCTCATCGGCGGCCTGATCGTCGGCTTGCTCGCGCGCCTCGTGCTGCCCGGGCCGGACCCGATGAGCTGGCTCGCGACGATGGGGTATGGCATCGCGGGTTCGTTCATCGGCGGGATCGTCGGCCGCATGCTCGGGCTCGGCAACCTCGGCCTGCTGCTCGGCATCGCCTGCGCCGCGCTGCTCATCTGGTACTTCCGCCGCCGCGGCAAGCCGCCTGCGAGCGCGAGTCCCCCAGCGCCCTAGATGAAGGGGCGCGTCCCCTTCAACTTGCGCCGAGCGCCACGAGCATGCGAT
>DATMEC010000345.1:0-2704 GCA_035557125.1 Steroidobacteraceae bacterium | reverse complement strand
CGCGACTACTCGTCGCAGCAACTCGCGAACTCGCTCGGCATCAGCCAGTCGAGCGTCGTCAAGTTCAGCCAGAAGCTGGGCTTCAAGGGCTATCCCGACCTCAAGTTCTCCATCGGCGAGGCAGTCGCGCGCGAGAACGGCGTCCAGGAGCTGGGCGCCCTCGCCGAGGCGGCGGAGCATCCGCATGCCGCGCTCGCCGAGGACCTGATCCGGGCCAAGTCGCGGGCGGAGGAAGAGACGCGGCTCATCAATCCCCCCGCGCAGGTGGACGCCGTGGCCGCGGCCATCGGCGGCGCCGGCCGCGTCCTCCTCGTCGGGCTCGGCGAAGACGGCATTCCCGCCCGGGCGTTCGCGATGAAACTGTCGCTGCTCGGCATGTCGTCCGCGTACCACTTCGACCCGGTCCTGGTCGCGCCCTGCATCGCGTCCGCGGCGGCGAGCGACGTCCTCTTCGTGTTTTCGGAGCACGGCAAGCAGCCCGAGTTGTGCCGCCTGGCGCGGCAGGCAAGGAAGAAGCGGAGCAAGGTGGTCTCGGTAACCCGCAACACGGCAAACGCCCTGCGCGCGCAGGCCGACTACGCGCTCCTGGTGTCGGCCCACGACGCGCGGCCGCCGTTCGAGGTGCTGCTCTACGCGTCCGCGGTGCAGCACATCCTCGACCTCCTGTTCGTGCTCCTGTGCAGCGGCAGCCGCGAGAGGAACGCCCGCCTGATAGGCAACCTCGAGCGAATCCAGCGGCTGGCGGAGCCATGAGGCGGCCAAGCTGATCTCCGCGACGACGCGCGTGATGCTGGGCCTCGGCCTCGGTGCCGCCCTCGGGCTCACGCTAGAGAGCACGAATCCGGCACTCGCCACGGCCGCGGCGGACATTGCCCGGCCCGTCGGGCGCCTGTGGCTGAACGCGTTGCAGATGACCATCGTCCCGCTGGTCGTGGCCCTCGTCATCCTCGGCGTCAACACGGCGAGCGACGCCGCGGCCTCCGGCCGGATCGCGCGCACGGCACTCCTGGCATTCGTCCTGCTGCTCGCCGGCGGGGCGGCGTTCGCCGCGGCGGCTGCTCCGTTCATGCTGTCGCTGCTGCCGCGCGATGCCGCGCTGGTCGAGGCGCTCCGGGAGGCCATCGGCACGCCCACCGCGCCTGCCGGCCCGGCAAGCCTCTCCGACTGGTTTTCGGGCGTCGTTCCCGCAAACGCGATCGCAGCCGCGGCGCAGGGCGCGATGCTGCCGCTCGTCGTTTTCGCCCTGCTGTTCGGGTTTGCGCTGACGCGCGTCGAGGAAGGGCGCAGCCGCCGCCTGCTCGAGCTGTTCCAGTCGATCGCCGACACGATGATCGTGATCGTGCGCTGGGTCCTATGGCTCGCGCCGATCGGCGTATTCGCGCTGGTCCTCGTCGTCTGCGCCAGTGTCGGCGGGCACATCCTGGGCTTGCTCGGCGCCTATGTGGGAATCCAGTGCGCCGTGTACCTCGGCATCATCGCGATGCTCTACCTAGTCGCACTCGCCGGGGGCGGCGAGTCGATCCGGCGATTCGCCGTGAGCATCCTGCCCGCGCAGGTGATCGCGGCGAGCACCCAGTCGTCGCTCGCCTCGTTGCCCGCCATGCTGGAGAGCGCGAACACGCGCCTCGGCTACCCCCGCGCAGTCACGGGCCTCGTGCTGCCGATGGCGGTGTCGCTGTTCCGGATTACGAGTCCCGCCCAGTACGTCGGCGTCGCATCGTTCATTGCCTGGGCGTACGGAATCGACCTGCCGGTGCTGCAGCTGGCGACGGGCGCGGGACTCGCGGTCGTGATCAGCCTCGGCTCGGTCGGCCTGCCGGGCCAGGTGAGCTTCATGGCGACGAACCTGCCGGTCGTGCAGTCCATGGGCCTCCCGACCGACCCGCTCGGGCTGCTGCTCGCCGTCGATACGATTCCCGACGCGGTCGCGACGGTCGGCAACGTCACCGGCGACCTGGCAGCGACTGCCGTGGTGGCGCGGCGCACGGTGCCGGGGACGGCCTAGGCCAGGCCCGCCGCGCTCATCTCCTCCGCCATGCACTGCCAAGCCGTCGGGCGGCAATTGGCGCCAGCCGAAGTACTTGCAACCTTTCGTCCAGGCTTGGGGCGCGCGACCAAGCCCGTTTCACAAACTGAAGAGCCTCTTTCCAACGCGCCTCCAGGATCAGGCCTCGGGCCGACCGGCGGTATGCGAGCGAAACCGCGGAAGCAAGTTGTTCGGCCGGAAGCCGGTCCTCGACGGTGGGTATGAACCGTTCGAGGGCAAGAACATAGTCTGAATAGGTGCCTGCAGACGCCGAGAGTCCATCGTGGCCACGCATGGCGGTCGCCAGCACCAGCTCGATGACACCGATTTTCCAGTCGCGCGCCACTCGAAGATGAAACTCCAGGTCTTCGCCAGTCGAAAGTTTGGTGTCAAAGCCTCCGGTAGATTCGAACACCTCCCTGCGAAACATCACCGACGCCGGCACGAGCGTCGGGTCACGCAGCACCCACCTCAGTACTTCACCATCCTCGGGAATCGCATTCCGTCGATGCAGGGTGTCGATTGGATGTCCGTCCCGGGTCACGCGGGCGACGTCGCATACGACCATTCCGTATCCGGGATGATCGTCGAGCCATGCCTTCTGGAGCCGGGTCTTGTCCGGATGCCAGCGATCGTCACTGTCGAGCAACGTCAGGAACCTTCCGCCCGCCATCGCAA
>DATMEC010000344.1:0-4054 GCA_035557125.1 Steroidobacteraceae bacterium | reverse complement strand
CATCTCGACCTTGGTGTTGACCTGGGTCTGGCCGATGCCGTCGATGTAGTACTCGATCGGGTCCTCGACCGTCATGATGTTGCGCGTGCGGTCGTTGATGCGCTCGAGCGCGGCGTAGAGCGTCGTGGTCTTGCCCGAGCCGGTCGGGCCGGTGACGAGGATGATGCCGTGCGGCTTGTGGATCGCGTCGTCGATCATCCCCTGCACCTTCGGCTCCATGCCGAGCGAGGAGAGGTCGAGCCGTCCCGCCTGCTTGTCGAGCAGCCGCAGCACGACCCGCTCGCCGTGGCCGGACGGCAAGGTGGAAACGCGCACGTCCACCGCGCGTCCCGCGATGCGCAGGCTAATGCGGCCGTCCTGCGGCAGGCGCTTCTCGGCGATGTCGAGCCGCGACATGACCTTGACGCGCGAGATGAGCAGCGGCGCGACGCCGCGCTTGGTCTGCAGCACCTCGCGCAGTACGCCGTCCACGCGGAAGCGGACCACGAGGCGGTTCTCGTAGGGCTCGATGTGGATGTCGGAGGCGTTCTCCTTGATCGCCTGGGTCAGCACCGCGTTGATCAGGCGGATGACCGGGGCGTCATCCTCGCTCTCCATGAGGTCGGAGGGCTCGGGCAGCCCCTCGGCGAGCCCGGCAAGGTCCGTCTCGCCCTCGATGCCCTCGACGATCTGGCCTGCCTCGCCGCTGCCGCCCTCGTAGGCCTTGCGCAGCAGCTCGTCGAAGGCGGGCTCCGCGACCCGCTCGATCACCAGCGGGATGCCGAGGAAGCGGCGCAGTTCCGCGACGGCGGATGGCAATGCACCCTCGCGGTACACTACCTGGGCCTTGCCGTCGGCGACGCCGCGCACGAGCACGCCGTGGCGCTTCGCGAATGCGAAGGGCAGCCGGCCGACCGGCGCGATCGGCTTCGGCGGAGTGCCGGCAATCATCTCGCGCTCCGCGTCACTCGGGCGGGCTTTCGGCCGGTTCCGCGGCCTCGGGCGGCGGTGCTTCCGGCCCCGGGTCACCTTCGGAGGGCGGCGTCGCCATATCGGCGGGGGCGGGCGGCGGCAGGTTCGGCGTCGGCTGGGTCGGCCCGACGAGCGGCGGCAGCGTCGGCTGCGTCGAACCCGGCATCTGCCTGACCTTGCCGTCGTTCCGGTTCAGCTGCATGTCCCGCAGGTAATTGTACTTCGCGTTGGTCTCGATCGCCGCCTGCTCGGGCGTGCGCAGCACGCGCGGGCGGATGAAGACCATGAGGTTGGTCTTGGTCTTCTGCGTGTTACGCACGCGGAACAGGGCGCCGAGCACCGGGATCTTGCCGAGCACCGGCACGCGCGACTCGCTCTCGGTCAGGCGGTCCTCGATGAGGCCCCCGAGCACGAGCATGCCGCCGTCGTCCACGAGCACCCGCGTCGTGATTGTGCGCTTGTTGGTCACGAGGTCGGTCGAGGAGACCTGGGCGGCCGCCGCCGCGATGCCCGAGGCTTCCTGCTCGATCTTGAGCAGAATCGTATTCTCGTCCGTGATCTGCGGCGTGATCTTGAGGATGTTGCCGACTTCCTTGCGCTCGATGGTCTGGAACGGGTTGACCGCGCCGCCGGTGCCACCCGTGTTGGTGAACGTTCCTGTCAGGAACGGCACTTCCTGGGCCACCTTGATCTGCGCTTCCTCGTTGTCGAGCGTGATCACCGAGGGCATCGAAACCACGTTGGTGTCGCCGTTGCTCGCGAGCGCGCGCAGGATCGCGGCGAAATTGGTGCCGCTGTCCTGGTTGCGGCCGCCGCCGATCGTGAAACCGCCGGGCGCAGTGGTCACCGAGCTCGGGTCCTGGACGCCGCGCGCGATGTCGGCGAGCGAGACGCCGGCGATCGGCTGGTTGAAGAGGCCCACCAGGAAGTTGTCGCCCGAGCCGTCGACGACCCAGTTCACGCCGAGGTCGCGGGACGCGTCGGTCGACACTTCGACCAGCATCGCTTCGATGACGACCTGGGCCCGCCGGACGTCGAGCCGGTCGACGACCGCCATCAGCGAGCGCATGGCCTTCGGCGGGGCGGTCATGACGAGGGCGTTGTTCTCGGCGTCCGCCCAGATCGTGATCGACTTGTCGACCGCCCCCGGTGCCGCCGCGGCCTGCGCGGCGGCCGGCCCGCCCTCGGCGGCGACGGCGGCTCCGCTCTGTTCCTTCAGCTTGGCGGCGAGCTTCTCGGCGTCGGCGTAGCGCAGGTAGCGGACCTGCGTATCGCCGCCGGCCTCGAGCGGCGTGTCGAGGTGGGCGACCAGCGTCCGCAGGCGCAGGCGCTGGGACTTCTCGCCGCTCACGAGGACGCTGTTGGTGCGCTCGTCGGCGACGATGCGGGCACCGCCTGCAGCATCGGCACCCTGGGCCGACGACAGCGAATTGATCACGCGCACGATCTCGTTCGACGAGGCGTGCTCGAGGCGAATCAATTCGATGTCCTCGTCGCCGCTGCGGTCGATGCGCTGGACGATGCGCATGATGCGGTTCACGTTGGCGGCACGGTCCGAGATGATCAGCATGTTGGCGCTGGGATACGCGGCGAGGTGCGCCGCCTGCGGCATCATCGGCCGCAGGATGGGCACCAGCTGCCCCGCGGATACGTTCCGGACCTGCATGACCTGGGTCACGATCTCGTCGGAGGTCGAACTCACGCGGTCAGGCAGGTCGTTCGAGGGAACCTGGCGCGCGTTGAGGTTGGGCAATATCTTGATCACGTCGCCGGAAGGCACGGCGATGTACTCGTGGACCTGCAGGATCGCGAGGAACGCCTCGTAGAACGCGTCGGGGCTCATCGGTGTCGTGGACAGCATCGTGACCTGGGCGCGCACCCGCGGATCGACGATGAAGCTCTTGCCGGTGACCTGACTCACTGCCTCGATGACCTGCGCGATGTCCGCGTCCTTGTAGTTGGGCGTGATCTGCGCGCCCTGCTGCGCAGTGGCGCAGGGCGGCAGCGCACAGGCAAGAAGGACGGCCAGCCGGATGAATCGGGTCATGAAGTCATTCCTTTGGTTGACGGCCCTCATTCGGTCGCCAACTCTTCCTCTTCGGCCGGCTCGGGTTCTTCCACTTCCTCGTACTCTTCGTTCACCGGAGGCTCGACGGCCGGAGCCTGCAGGCCCTGCATGGCCGTGACTGGGTCGATCGCGATTTGCTGCTGCTGGCCGCCGCGCTCGACGGACAGGGTCACCGCGGAGCCCTGGCCGACGCCGCGCAGGATCTCGAGCCCGCGATTCGGGTCGTCGAGGGCGACGCCGTTCACGGCCATCACGAGGTCCCCGGGTTGCAGGCCGAGTCCCGCGAACTGCGCGCGGTTGCGGCCCGGATACACGCGGTAGCCGCGCAGCGAGCCGCCGGCGAACACCGGTTGCGGGCGCAGCAAGTCGCCGCCCGCCTGCGGATTTTGCACGAGCAGCTGGCGCACGCTGTCGGAGAGTGAGGCATCTGGCGGGACGCCCTGCGACCGGCTCGCCACGCGCGGCGCGAAGTTCGCGCCCGACCCGGCGGACAGCCGCGGCAGCAACAGCGACTCGTGCGAGCCGTTGCGGTCGAGGATGACGCGATCCGGGTAAACAGCAAAGAGCTTTGCGCCACCCGGCAGCGCAGTGCCGGTCGCGTAGACGCGCGCCGCTTGCCCGCTCGCGCCGATGATGGCCCAGCCGTGCTCCGCCTCGCGGCCGGCGAGAGTGCCGGTCAGCGTGAGGTTCGCGGCGGTAGCCGGCGCCTCCGACGGGTCGCCGGAATTCGGCGCCACGCCAAACAGGTGGGCGTTGACGATCGCCGGAAAGTCGACCGATGGTGCGGCCTGCGGGAGGTCCATGACTTCGGCGACGTCCGCATCGCTGCCGGAACCGAGTGCCCGCCAGACGAGTCCAGCGAGTTGGGCCGCGATCAGGATCGCAAAGACGACCGTGGCGATTGAAGGCGCCGCGGACGCAAGCCCGTGGACGCCGCCCGCCGGGCGGCGCAAGGGCGCGACGATTCGATCGACTAGCTGCATGCGGTGCCTGGTCCGCGGGCCCCCGTGAAACCGCGCCATGATACGGGCTGCC
>DATMEC010000343.1:0-7432 GCA_035557125.1 Steroidobacteraceae bacterium | reverse complement strand
TGCCGGCGAGCTCGCGACGCGCCTGTTCGGGCAGCTCGGCCCCTGGGCGCTCGTCGCCTACCTGACGCAGGCGCTCGCGGGCACGATCATGAGCGCGCGCCGGCGCATCGAGGAGATGGCCGAGCGCGACAGCCTGACGGGGATGTTGAACCTGCGGACGTTCAAGGCGCTGCTGGCGCGCGAACACGGCCTGCGCGCGCGCGACGGGCGCGGCGGATATGCGATCCTCCTGGTGGACATGGACGACCTCAAGGCGCTCAACGACGAGCACGGCCACCAGGCGGGCAACCGCGGGATCACCACCGTCGCGAGCGCGATCCAGCGCGCCATCCGCAACACCGACATGGCAGCCCGCTCCGGCGGCGACGAGTTCCTGGTGTTCCTCCCCGACGCGACGGCGGAAACCGCGGAGATCGTCGCGCAGCGCATCCGCAACCACGTGTACCGCAGCCTGTTCCCGGTGGGCGAGCGGCTGCAGCGCATGACGGCGAGCGTCGGCATGGCTGCCTGGCCGCGCGACGGATCGCAGGCGGAAGACATCGTCGCCGCGGCAGCCGCGCGGGCGAAGCGCGACCGGGAGCTGCGGCAGCAGGGCGGCGAGCCGGCGGAATGAGGCGGCAGACGCGCGGCTACATGCAGGGCTTCGAAACGCCCGCCAGCGCGGCGACGTTGTGGCGCGCGCTGACCGATCCGGTCATGCTCCGCGCCTGGCTTGCGACCGAGGCAACGGTCGAACCGCGGGTCGGCGGCCGCTACGCGACGGTGTCCCGGCTCTTCGGCAGGCGCGAGGCACAGATCGAGCGCCTGGACACCGGGTTGCGCATGCAGCTCCTCTACGAGCCGAACGCCGACTGGCCGCCGATGCCCGACAGCGCGCTCATGGAGGACTTCATCATCGACGAACGCAAGGGGCAAAGGATGCTGCGCGTGATGGGCTCGGGGATCCCGTCGGACGAGGAGTACGCCAAGCTGCTGGTGCGACTGCGCACGGGCTGGGCGCTCGCGTTCGCGCAGCTACAGCTGCGGCTCAAGGACGGCACGATCGCGGAAGCGGCGCCGTGACGCTCGCGCTGGTGCTGGCAGGTGCCGCGCTCGTCCTTTCGGGCGGCACCGTGATCGACGGCTACGGCAACGCCCCGATCCCGGACGGCATCGTCGTGATCGAGGGCGACCGCATCCTCGCCGTGGGCGGCGCCGGCCAGGTCGCGATCCCGGACGGCGCCGAAATCGTCTCGACCGAGGGCATGACCGTGCTGCCCGGCCTTTGGGACATGCAGGTCGACCTGATGCGCCTCGGCCATGGCGACGCCCGGCGCTGGATCGAGACCTACGGCCCGCTCGCCGAGCGCGTGGTCATGCCGATCGCCGCGCGCCAGCTGCTGGCCGCGGGCGTGACGAGCGCGCGCGACGTCGCTGCGCCGCTCGACGCCGCGACACGCGTGCGCGGACGCGTGCGCGAGAACTTCATCGACGGACCGAGCCTTTACGTCTCGGGCCCGGCGCTGCGCAAGCTGGCGCCTGCCGGGACCGGCGAGTGGCAATGGGAAGTCGCGGGTGTGCCCGACATCCGCGCCAAGGTTCAGAGGCTCGCGAACGCGGGCGTCGACTACCTCCTGCTCGCGGACCTCGAACTGTGGACGGCCGAGGAACTGGAGGCCGTCGTCTCCGAGGCGCGGTTGCGCGGCCTGCCGGTCCATGCGTTCGCCGAGAAGCCGGCCGACGTCGTGCGCGGCGCCGCCGCGCAGCTCGACGGCTTCATCGGCACGATCCCGGGCGCGGGGCCATATCCCGCGGAGATGATGCAGGCCATCACCGGGCGGCTGACGCAGGCGGGCGCGCGGCCGCTGTCCTGGACGCCCGCGATCTCGGCGCCGCTCAACCTCGAGGCGCTGAAGAGAAACGACGAGCCGCTCGACGACCCGCGGAGCGTTGCGCTCCTGCCGGAGCTCGTGGCAGCGGACATCCGGGGGTCGCTCGCAGGCCTCGGCGCGGCGGCGCCGGAGCCGGGCGCCGCGCCAGAACTCTGCGAGAAGCTGCGCCAGCTCGAGGAAGCAAAGGTCCTGTTGCTGCTGGGTTCCGGCGCGGGCGAGCCCGGCCACCTGCATACCCGGGCGACGTGGCAGGAGATCGACTTCTGGGTGCGCGACTGCGGCCTGCCCGCCGTGCGCGCGATCCGGGCCGCGACCCACGATGCGGCGACCGCGGTGGGCGCCGGCCACGTGTCGGGGGCGATCTCGCCGGGCAAGATCGCCGACGTCATCGCGGTGCGCGGCGACGTGCTGCGCAATCCCGCGCTGCTGCAGTCGGTGGACATCGTCGTCAAGGGCGGGCGGCGGGTGCGCTGAGATCCGCCGCAGGCCATAATACGTCGATGGCCTATTTCATCCTGCGCGTGCTGGTCGCCGCACTCGGCCTCTGGCTGGCAACGGAATGGGTGTCCGGGATCAACGTCTCGACGGCGACGACCCTGGTCCTTGCGGCGCTGCTGCTCGGGGTCGTCAACGCGATCGTGCGGCCAATCGTCGTGATCCTGACGCTGCCCTTCACGCTGTTGACGCTCGGGCTCTTCCTGCTCATCGTGAACGCCGCGATGCTCGGCCTCGTGGCCGCGTTCCTCCCGGGCTTCTCGATCGCCGGCTTCTGGCCCGCGTTCTGGGCCGCCATCGTCGTCAGCATCGTGAGCTGGATCGGCTCCGTGCTCTTCAAGAAAGACTAGAATCCGGCGCGGCCCCCATCCGCGCACCCACACCATGAGCATCCGCTTCCGCCTCACGGTGATGAACTTCATGCAGTTCTTCGTCTGGGGCGCGTGGCTCATCTCGTTCGGCGCTTACATGAGCAAGGCGCTGGGCTTCACGGGCCTGCAGATCGGCAGCATCTACGGGTCCATGGGCGTCGCGTCGCTCTTCATGCCGGGCCTGATGGGCATCGTCGCCGACCGCTGGATGAATGCCGAGCGGCTGTACGGGACCCTGCACCTCATCGGCGCCGCGCTGATCCTGTGGGCGACCACGGTCCGTGACTACGAGACCCTGTACTTCATCATGCTGCTGAACGCCTGCGTCTACATGCCGACCATCGCGCTCAACAACGCCATTTCCTACCGGGTGCTGGAGCAGCAGGGGCTGAACTTCATCCAGCAGTTCCCGCCGATCCGCGTCTGGGGCACGGTGGGTTTCGTCATAGCCATGTGGTGCACGGACCTGTCGGGCTCGACGCTGACGACCGGGCAGCTTTACATCAGCGCGGGCGCGGCGGCGTTCCTCGGCATCTACGGTTTCACGATGCCGGCCTGCGAGCCTGCGCGCGGCGAAGGCAAGCGCTCGATGGCGGAGGCGCTGGGGCTCGACGCGTTCGTCCTGTTCAGGCGCACGCAGATGGTGGTGTTCTTCCTGTGCGCGATGATGCTGGGCGGGGCGTTGCAGATCACCAACGCCTTCGGCGGCGACTTCCTGACGGACTTCAACTCGGTCTACCCGGATTCCTTCGGCGTCCGCCACCCGATCCTGCTGTCGTCGATCTCGCAGATCTCCGAGACGCTCTTCATCCTGACGATCCCGTTCTTCCTGCAGCGCTTCGGCATCAAAGTCGTGATGTTGATCGCCATCTTTGCCTGGGTGCTGCGCTTCGGCCTGTTCGCCTTCGGCGACCCGGGCCCGGGCCTATGGATGCTGGTACTGTCCATGATCGTGTACGGCATGGCCTTCGACTTCTTCAACATCTCGGGCTCGATGTACGTGAACCTCGAGGCGAACCCGCGCATCCGCGCGAGCGCGCAGGGGCTGTACATGGTCATGACGAACGGCCTCGGCGCGTTCCTCGGCACGATGGTCGCGGGCGTCGTGGTCGACCAGCACACCGTGGACGGCGTGCGCGATTGGCAGGCCATCTGGCTGGCTTTCGCCGGCTATGCGCTGGTGCTCGGGATCCTGTTCCCGTTCGTGTTCCGCTACCGGCACGACCGCGCGAAGATGCTCGCCGCGGCGCATTGAAGGTGCGCGTCCCTTTCAATGCCGCTTTTCGGCGACGATCTCCAGCACCATCGGCGTCGTGAGCAGGGTCGCCGCCTGCTGTTCGGCGGCGGTGAACTCGGCGCGCACGGACTCGGCCCAGGACGCCTCGATACGGCCCACCTCGAGCTGGTGGCGCAGGTGGATGTCGATGAACGTCGCCGGCCACTGCCAGAGCTCGTCGCCGGGGCGCGCGCAGAAGACGCGCGGGATCGCGTCGCGGATGGAGAAGCCGCGCTCCTGCAGCAGCCTCACCACGGCGGGTGCGATGTTCGGTTCGCCGCCCGCGTCGCGCCAGCCCTGCTCGACCTGGCGCACGAACTCGCGCATGCGCGGCCCGGCCGTCGTGATGCGCAGGCTGTCGTACTGGATGTACTCATGGAAGATCGCGACGCCGCCCGGGCGGACCACGGCCGCTATCTTGTCGATGAGCAGCGATGGCGAGCTGACGAAGCAGGCGACCCAGCGGCACCAGCTCGCATCCATGCCCCCGGCCGGCAGGGAGTCGGTCATGAGATCGAGCTCGTGGTACTCGAAGTTCGCATGGCCGTGGCTCGCGAGCATGGCGCGGCCAGCCTCGACGAAGCGCGCGGAGCGCTCGACGGCAATGACGCGGCCCGAGGGTCCGACGATCTCCGCGAGGTCGGCGGCGGCAAAGCCCGGGCCTGCGCCGACGTCGATGACCTTCGAGCCCGGGCCGATGCCCGCACGGCGCCAGCACTCGAGCACGGCCGGCCGCCAGACGTGGTGCTGCAGGCCGAGGCGTCCGAGCTCCTCGTCGTGCGTGCCGAGGAAGTAGGTGCGCTCGGCCATCAGAGCCACTTCGCCTTGCGCAGGCGGTGGAACAGGTAGACGTCGATCGCGACCATGATCGCGACGGCCGTCGCGTAGCCAAACTTCCAGCCGAGCTCCGGCATGTGCTCGAAGTTCATGCCGTAGACGCCGGCGATCATCGTCGGCACGGCGATGAGCGCGCCGTACGCGGCGAGCCGCTTCATCGTCTCGTTCTCCTGCAGGCTGATCATCGACAGGTTCACCGCGATCGCCGTCGCGATGGTGTCGCGGATGGATTCGATGGTCTGGTTGAGGCGCTGCAGGTGGTCGGAGATGTCGCGGAAATAGTCCTTGAACTCCGCGCAGATGCGCGGCGCCCGCGCGCCGTACAGGTTGTCGACGGCCTCGAGCAGCGGCGCGACCGCGTGGCGGAAGACACCGAGCTTCTGCTTGAGGCCATAGAGCGCTTCGACGTTCTCGCGAGGCGAGCCGCCCTCGAAGATGCGGTCCTCGATCCCCTCGAGCTCGGTCTCGAGCGCGTCGAGCAACGGGAAGTAGCGGTCCACCACGGCGTCGACCAGGGCGTAGAGCACGTAACCGGAACCGAGCTTCAGGAGCTCGGGCTCGCCCTCGCAACGCGCGCGCACGGACTGGAAGCCTTTCTCGGCGTGGCTGCGGATGGTCAGGATGTAGTTCGGGCCCGCGAAGACGTCGACCTCGCCGACGCGCAACCCATCACTTTCGGCCTCGAGCAGGTGCAGGACCACGAATAACGAGTCTCCGTAGTCCTCGATCTTGGGCCGCTGTTGCCCGTTCTGCGCGTCCTCGACCGCGAGCGGGTGCAGGCCGAACTCCTCGCGCATTTGCTCGAGAACTTCCGGGTCGCGCTCGAGCAGCGCGACCCAGACGAAGCAGCCGGGCATCGCGAGATAGCGATGGATGTCTTCCGGCTGGATATCGGCGAGGCGCTTGCCGTCCTGATACGCGACGCAGTTGATCAGCATCGCGCGGCGCTCTTATTCGGCGAGCAGCGTCCCGGACCCGCCGAGCTCGGCCGGCACGTCCTTCTGCTTCGGCTTGCCGTCCGGCATGCGCAGCACCGTCTCCTGGTAGTGGACGTGCAGCCCGGGGCTGAACTCGAGCTTTGGCAGGACGGCGGCGTAGATATCCGTGAGCCCCATGGCCGGATGCTCGGTGAGGAGATGCCCGCCGCAGGACTTGCACCACTGGCGGATGCTCTTCGACGTCTTCGCGTACTTGCCGACGTTGTCCGCGCCTTTCGTGATCTTCACGTTCGCCGGCGGCCACAGCGTGAAGGCGTTGACCGGCCCCGCCGACCAGTGCCGGCATGACTCGCAGTGGCAATAGCCCATCGCCGCCGGCTCGCCGGTTGCCGTCACTTCCACCGCCCCGCAGAAACAGGTCCCCTTGTACTCGCCCATGTTTGGATCCTCAGCCGCCGTTGCGAAGCGCGGTGCCGTGCTTCAGGTAGTGGTTCAGCCGTGATTCCCACTCGCGCATGAACTGCACGTAGAACTCGGCCGTGAACGAGGCGATGTAGACGTCGCCTTCCGGGCCGAGGCTGGTGTGGCTGTAGGTGACCTCGGCCTCGCAGCCGGGTTTCGCCGGGCGCACCCGGATAGTCAGCTTGCAGGCCGTGACGCCGGGGGTGATCTTGATCATCTCGACGAAGAAGCGCGCCGGGTCGTGGCGCGTGATGAACCAGATCGAATCGTGCACCTTGGAGTCGGTGACGAAGACGCAGTCCTGCTCGGCGTAGCCGGACTGGCTGAGGACCAGGACCGGGTTCCAGCCGTCGATCCAGTCCGCCTCGCGCACCGGGCAGAGCAGCGGGAACACCTTCGACGGCGACGAGGAAAGGCGCTGCTTGTAGGTACGCGCGACCCGGTTCGGGGCGCGGACATTCAAGGCCTTGACGGCCGGTTTTGGGTTCCTGAGCGCCATATTCTGAAGTTTGGAAGCATACTCCGTTCATGGCGCGCATGAGCAAGCCGGTGGCGCAATCGGGCCACCGCGCGTCCCGTCGAGTCACGATACTGAACAATAATAATTCGGCCGGGCCGGCGGCGGCAGGAGAGCCATGATGGACGAACCGCAGTCGCAGCAATCCGTCCGGGCACGCCGGGGCAGCGCCCGCGACGCCAAGCGCAGCGCCCGCGCCGCGCTCGCCAGCCAGTCGGTTCCGTACGTCACGCGCAGGATCCCGGTGTACGAAGTGCTGGGCGAAGAGGGCCTCGCCCTCATCGAGCGGAATGCCGACACGATCCTCGAGGAGATCGGGATCGAGTTCCGCGAGGACGCCGAGGCGCTCGAGGTCTGGAAGAAAGCCGGCGCCGACGTGCAGGGAGAGCGGGTGCGCATGCCGCGCGGCCTCTGCCGCCAGTTGATCCAGGCGAGCGCGCCGCGCGAGTTTACGCAGCACGCGCGCAATCCCGCCCGCAACGTCGAGATCGGCGGCCCGCACACGGTGTTCGCGCCGGCCTACGGCTCGCCCTTCATCCACAATCTGGACGAGGGCCGGCGCTATGCGCGCATCGAGGACTTCCGCAACTTCGTGAAGCTCGCCTACCAGTCGAAGTCGCTGCACCACTCCGGCGGCACGATCTGCGAGCCGGTGGACCTGCCGG
>DATMEC010000342.1:0-4463 GCA_035557125.1 Steroidobacteraceae bacterium | reverse complement strand
CTGCGCCGCCGTGCTCGCATTCGCAGCGGCATCACCCGTCGCCTCGGCGCGGGACGGATCCTCGGGAGAGGTCGTTCGCGACTGGAACGACACCGCGCGCGCGCAGCCCTTCGAGAACTCGCTTCGGCTCGCGCGGATCCTGGCGATCATGCACGCCGCGCAACATGACGCGCTCAACGGCGCGCAGCCGCGGTATGAGACCTACGTCTCGGCGCTCCACGATCCCGGCGCCGACGCTGAGGCGGCAGCCGCCGCTGCCGCGCACCGGGTGCTCGTGGCGTTCTTCCCGGCAAACCAAGCGGCGCTCGACGAGCGGCTCACGGAGTCGCTCTCGACCGTCCCGGACGGTGACGCCGAAGACGCCGGCGTGGCACTCGGGCGCGCCGTGGTTGACGTCGTCCTGGAGGCGCGCGCGGACGACGGGTACGGCACAACGGATCCGTTCAACCCCGCGCCCGGACCCGGAATCTGGGAACCGACCCCGCCGGCGTTCGCGCCGATGCTCGAACCTCAGTTTCAGAACGTGACGCCGTTCGCGCTTCGCGACCGCGCGCAGTTCCTGCCGGATCCGCCGCCCTCGCTCACGAGCCGCAGATACGCCCGTGACTACGCCGAGGTCAAGCTGCTCGGCCAGGACATCAGCCCCGCGCGAACCGCGGACCAGACCCACCTCGCCCACTTCTGGGCCGAGCCTTCGCCAAGCGGCTGGAGCCGGGTCGGCAACCTGGTGTCGGCGCGCTACCGCTATGACCTGCACCGCACCGCGCGCCTGCAGGCCCTGCTCAACATGGCGATGGCCGACGGCTTCGTGATCGGCTGGTACCAGAAGCGTCACTTCGCGTCCTGGCGGCCGGTCACCGCAATCCGCAAGGCGGACCTCGACGGCAACCGTTGGACCGCGCCCGATCCGTCCTGGCTGTCACTGCGCCCAACGCCGCCGCTGCCCGACTACCCGTCGACGCACAGCCTCCTCGGAGGCGCCGCAGCCGAGATCCTGCGGAGATTCACCGGACAAGACCACTTCCGCTTCTGCATGAGCTCCACCACCGCCGTCCCTGCGAGCGCCGAGCGCTGCTGGAACAGCTTCACGGACGCCGAACTCGAGAACGCCAGCTCGCGGGTATTGGTCGGCTTCCACTTCCGCTTCGCCGCCACCACAGGAGTCGAGGTGGGACGCAAGGTCGGGAGATTCGCGATCCGCCACGCACTCCGCCCGTTGCACAACGGGCACGGTTCTCGTCGACGCAGCGTGTTCACCGCTCGGTAAGGGATTGTGCGGAATGCCGCGAGTGCGCGCTCGGTCCTTGCCGGTGAACCACACCGTTCGGAGAGGCAGCCGGCCTCTCAACTCTGCATCAGGAGGATGAGGATGACGAGTCGAGCTTGGATCGCCCCGCTGCTGATCGGCGTGGTCCTCACGTCCGCCGGCACGGCATCTGCGGCGCAGCACGACGCGACGGCGCGGTATGTCGCTCGGCCCGCTGGCGGCGGCAAGATCGTGCTCGAGGTCGACCGCGGCCGGCTGCGCCGGCTCGAGGCGACGCTGCCGGCGGGCTGCGAGAACAACCACGGTGGCAGTTGGTCGTCGCCGCTCGGGATCGCCTGGACAGGCGATCTGGCGCTTCAATCGGGCAGGTTCGCCATGCAGGGTCGGGCATCCAACGAGGTCAGGTATCAGCTCGCCGGGCAGCTGCGCAACGGAGCGATCTCGGGCCGCGCACGGCTCACCTTCCTGGACCTTGATTTCGTCGGCTTCGACGACTCGTATCTCTGTGACACGGGCACACGGCGCTACCGCGGTGTCAGGCGCGGATGACCGACCGCGACGCGGCCGCGCCAGAAGGCGTCGGCGTCACCGATCTCCCGGAGGTATCGATGCACACCGTGACCGAGCCGACGATGGGCCGGCAGCTCCTGACCGCGAGGAGGCGAGCCTGGATCGCCGCGCTATTGGGCGCCGCGCTGCTAGCGCCCGCCGGCGCCGCGTACGCGGCGACGCATGACACGACGCTGGTCAGCCGCGCCGCCGGCGGGGCGAAGGCCAACGACGGGAGCGGTTACGGGGCGGTGTCGAATGACGGCCGCTACGTCGCGTTCTGGTCGGAGGCGACCAACCTCAGCCCCGACGACGGCGACCCGGACTTCGACCTGTATCGCCGCGACCGCGCGAAGGACACCACCGTGCTCGTCTCGCGCGCGAGCGGCGCGGACGGGCCCAAGGCGACGGGCCTGTATCACGGCGGTCCTGCGATCTCGGCCGATGGACGCGCGATCGCGTTCATGTCTGACGCGCAGAACCTGACCAAGGACGATCGCGACGACCTCACGGATGTCTTCGTTCGCGACGTCGAATCCAGCGAGACGACGCTGGTCTCGCGCGCGTCCGGGGCCGCCGGCGCCAAGTCCAACCAGCCGTCCGCGTGGACGATCGCGATCTCCCCCGACGGGCGGTTCGTGGCGTTCGCGACGAGCGGATCGAACCTCGCGCCCGAGCAGCCGACCGTCACCCAGGTCTACCTGCGCGACCGTCAGACCGAGACGACCACGTTGGTCTCACGCGCGACCGGCGCCGCCGGCGCGCCGGCCGGCCTGTCGGCTGGGTTTCCGGCGATCTCGACCGGTGGCCGGTACGTCGCGTTCGCCACGCGAGCGAAGCTCGGCCCGGACGACCACGACACCCGCTGGGACGTCTACGTCCGCGACCTGGCGCGGGCCACGACGGCGCTCGTGTCGCGCGCCTCGGGCAAGACCGGCGCGGACGGCGGCGGCGATTCGAGAGACCCGGCGATCTCGGCCGACGGCCGCTTCGTCGCGTTCAGCTCGACCGCGATGAACCTGAGCGCCGCGGACGGCGATGCGAGCCCCCACGTCTACGTGCGAGACAGGGGGACGAGCACGACCACGCTGGTCTCGCGCGCCACCGGCGCGGCGGGCGCCGCGGGCGACTCGTACTCCTACGATCCGGCGATCTCGGGCGACGGGCGGCGTGTCGCGTTCAGCTCGGACGCGACGAACCTGAGCGCGGCCGACGTCAACGTCAAGCCCGACGTCTACGTCCGCGACATCGTCGGGAACACGACGTCGCTCGTCTCGCGCGCCGCCGGCGCGGCCGGGGTGGTGGGGAACGGGCGCTCGGAGCGTGCTGCGATCTCCGCCGACGGACTGGCCGTCGCGTTCCTCTCGACCGCGACGAACCTGAGCGTCGCCGATGCCACGCCCGACGGCGACACGTACGCGCGCGAGCTGCCGGCGCTCGTCCGGCCGCCGTTCGGCGACGCCCGCGCCGCGGCGGCCGTCGCGGGCAAGCGCGAGCCCTACCCGCCGGCGCGGCTGTGGTACCGCGTCACGGTCGAGTTCAAAGGCCTGAAGGTGTTCACCGACCAGATCAGCGGCCTGCCCGACTCCGTGGACGCGAAGTGGAAGCTCGAGAGCCGGCACGCGGTTCGGCTGACGCTGCTGTGCGTGAACGTGATGCTCAATCCCGGGCCGTTCGTGTTGTCGGAGCGCATCCGCGGCCGCCAGCGGCGCGTGGGCGGCTGCCCGCGCCCGACCAAGGAGAAGCCGCGCAAGAACCTGCGCGAGACCGTGAGGTTCGCCGCCACGGCGAACGGCGCGGTCACGCGCTGGCAGCACGACCAGCCGATCGACTTCCGCGCGGGTTGCCCGGGGCGCGTGGAGCACCAAGAACTCGTCGAGCGCCACCCGTTGACCGGCACCATCTCGAGCCCGTCGTCGGCCACAGAAGGGCTGGCCGTGTTCGCCGATGCGGTTCGACCGTCGACGGTCACGGCGAACGCCAAGCCCATTCAATGCCTCCTGACGCCCCAGGGCCCGGTGTATGAGAAGCCCGCGATCGCCAGTTCGTTTCCCCACGTCGACTTCTTCTTCGGCGATGGGATCGAGCAGGTCAACGGCAAGCTGATCAGCGAGCAGCTCGCCGTGCGCTTCCCACCTGAGCGGTTCGGTCGCAACTTCTCCTACACCCGCACGCTCGTCCAGCCGGAGGAGGGCCCGGACCCTGCCAAGGACTACACGTACAAGGTGCGCTTCACGGCCTGCCCGCGGCACGGGCGCGACGTCGAGAACTGCACCTGATGCCTGAAGGCAGGAGCGCCCAGCATCACCCGCGACCGAGTTGGCGACTCGCATCAGACCGCCATGCGAGACCGAGGCGCCGGCAAGCGCGCTCGCCGGCTTTACCGCCGCGGCCGTGGTCCTCGGCTCCGAGCGACTGCCCGACGACGAGAAGCAGGAGTGAGGAGGCGAACGCCAGGCAGCGTTCTCCTCCTCCGGCGGCCGGCCGGGCGGGTCGAGCCACTGGGCCGGATCGGGTTCGACCGGGGCCGGCTGTGCGTCAGCGTGCCTCGAAGGCGCCGAGGTCGGGGCGGCCGTCGCGCGCGCGGCCGTCGGCGTCGACCCGGAGGCCGAAGTCCAGGCCGGCGTCGGCCGCGGCCCCGTCGGCG
>DATMEC010000341.1:0-5423 GCA_035557125.1 Steroidobacteraceae bacterium | reverse complement strand
CGTCGCGAGCGCCACCGCGCAGGCGAGCGGATTGCCCGTGTAGCTGTGCGAGTGCAGGAAGGCCGTCAGCTTCACGTAGTCGTCGTAGAAGGCGCGGTACACCGGCTCGGTGGTGAGGACGGCCGACAGCGGCAGGTAGCCCCCGGTCAGTCCCTTGGACAGGCACATGAAATCGGGACGGATGCCCGCCTGCTCGCAGGCGAACAGCGTGCCGGTCCGGCCGAAGCCGACCGCGATCTCATCCGCGATCAGGAGCACGTCGTGCCGGTCGCAGGCTTCGCGCAGCATCGCGAGGTAGGCGGGGTGATACATGCGCATCGATCCCGCGCACTGTACGAGCGGCTCGACGATCACGGCGGCGATCTCGTCCGCGCGCGCGGCCAGCGTCGCCTCCATCTGCGCGAACATGCGCCGGCTGTGCGCCTCCCAGTTTTCCCCCGGCGCGCGCAGGTGGCAGTCCGGCGAGGGCACCGTGATCACGTCCATCAGCAGCGGCTGGTACACCTTCTTGTACAGCTCGACGTCGCCGACTGCGAGGGCACCGAGCGTCTCGCCGTGGTAGCTGTTCGACAGCGTCACGAACCGGCGCTTCCCGGGCCGGCCGAGGTTCTGCCAGTAGTGGAAGCTCATCTTGACCGCGACCTCGACCGCGGCCGAGCCGTTGTCGGCGAAGAAGCAGCGCGTGAGGCCCGCGGGCGCGAGGCCGGTCAACGCCTCGGCGAGCTCGAGTGCGGGCGCGTGCGTGAAGCCGGCGAGCAGCACGTGCTCGAGGCGCCCGGCCTGCGCGGCGAGCGCGGCGTTGATGCGCGGGTTCGCGTGGCCGAAGAGGTTGACCCACCATGAGCTGATGCCGTCGAGGTAGCGCCGACCCTCGAAGTCGTACAGCCACACGCCCTCGCCACGCTCGATCGGCACGAGCGGCAGCCGCTCGTGGTCGTGCATCTGCGTGCAGGGATGCCACACTACCGCGAGGTCGCGCACCGCGATCTCGGCATTGGACGGCCGCGCGTTCATGGCGGCGAGTGTATGCGATTGGAAGCGCCCGATGGCGCGGGCTAAGTGGAGCCTCTGAATTATCCGCGCATGGGCGCGACCGTGTGCGATATTCGTCCCTGGCAAGGCGTGAGGAGCGATGTGTATCAAGTGATACATGAGCGACGAGCAACGCCGCCAGGGACGAATATCGCCCGGTCCCTGCGGGTTACGCGCGGGCCATGGCGGGACTTCGTTGCTCGCTTCGCCCATAGTCCCTGCTATCGGGCTTCAGCTCGCGCCTTGTCCCGCCAAGGCGCGCGCGTAACGCGCTCCATGCGCGGATGATTCAGAGGCTCCGGGGATGTCCGCACTGACCGTGTCGATGGGCCTCGTTGCCGGAGTGCGCATCGTCGACTCGCCGAACTGCGACGTCCGGCCCGGGTTGATCGACCCGGAGCTCGTCATCGTTCACGGCATCAGCCTGCCGCCCGGCCGCTTCGGCGGGCCGTGGATCGATGCGCTCTTTACGAACTCGTTGCCGGCGGCGGCGGACCCCTATTTCGAGACCATCCAGCACCTGCGCGTGTCATCGCACGTGCTGATCGCCCGCGACGGCGGCCTCACGCAGTACGTGCCGTTTGGGCTCCGCGCCTGGCACGCGGGCACGTCGTACTGGCGCGGCCGCGATGCCTGCAACGACTTCTCGATCGGTGTCGAACTCGAAGGCACCGACGAGGCGCCGTACGACGACCGGCAGTACCCGGCGCTCGCTGGTCTCGTCGCGGCACTGCAGCGCGCCTATCCGTCGCTCGCGGAAGGCTGGATCGCCGGGCACAGCGACATCGCGCCCGGCCGCAAGACCGACCCGGGGGCCGCATTCGACTGGCGGCGGCTCGAGAACGCCGTGCGCGAGCGCGGCGCCGCGTTCCGCCGCGAGGTGCTCGCCTGAAGCCGGTTGCGTGGCTGGTCGCGCTTGTACTCGCCGCCTGCACCGCGCGAGAGCCGCCTCCCGCAGGGGAGCGCATCGTGAGCGTCGCGCCGAACCTGACCGAGATGCTGTTCGCTGCCGGCGCTGCCGACCAGGTCGTGGCGGTGAGCGCGTTCAGCGACTACCCCGAGGCGGCGCGGAGGCTGCCGCAGGTCGGCGATGCATTCAGGCTCGATTACGAACGCATCGTCGCGCTCGGACCGACGGTCGCCGTCGTCTGGGAGACCGGCACGCCGGCCGGCGTCGCCGAGCGCCTGCAGGGCCTCGGCATCCGGGTCGTCAGCATCCCGACGCGCCGTCTCGACGACATCGCGACCGGCCTCGTCGCGCTCGGCGACCTCGCCGGCACGCGGCCGGCTGCGGTGGCGGCTGCGCACGACTTCCGCGCCCGGATTGCGGCGCTGCGGACGCGTTACCAGGGCCGGCCTTCGTTGCGCGTCTTCGTCCAGATCGACGACGTGCCGCTGTTCACGGTCGGCGGGCCGCACCTGATCACGGAAATACTGGGGCTGTGCGGCGGCGTGAACGTGTTCGAGGACTCGGGCGCGCAGGCGCTGCCGGTCGACCTCGAGTCGGTGCTCGCGCGTTCACCCGAGGCCATTCTCTCGACGGATGCCGGCGATCCGGTGCCCTACTGGGCGCGGTTCCCGGAGCTCACGGCCGTCGCTCGCGACAATGTCTATCGCTCGAAGGGTGACCTGCTGGCGCGGCCGAGCCCGCGCATCGCGGAGGGCGCCGCCGACGTGTGCGAGCGTCTCGACGAGGCGCGCGGCAAGCTCGCCGCCCGCCAGGGCTGACCCGGCGCCCGTACCGGGCTGCGTTAGGCCGCTGGCGTGCTACCGCCGCGGCGCTCGTGCTTCCACAGCACTTCGCTCCCACTCTCGTGGCGCGCGAGCACGCGCGCAAGCACGAACAGGAGATCCGAGAGGCGGTTGAGATAGCTGAGTGGCTCCGGGGCGACCGTCTCCGCGCGCGCAAGCGTCCAGGCACGGCGCTCCGCGCGCCGGCAGGTCGCGCGCGCGAGGTGACACGCCGCAGCCGCCGGTCCGCCGCCAGGCAGGATGAACTCCTTGAGCGGCGGCAGGCTGTCGTTGAATTCGTCGAGCGCGCGCTCGAGCGCCTGCACGTGTTCGGGCTCGATCGCGCGATGGCCGGGGATGCAGAGCTCGCCGCCGAGGTCGAACAACTCGTGCTGCACGCGCGTGAGCAGGAGCGCGACGTCCTGCGGTACGCCAGGTACGGCGAGGATCATGCCGATCGCGCTGTTCGCCTCGTCCACGCAGCCGTATGCCTCGACCCGCGCTCCGTCCTTAGGCACGCGGCTGCCGTCGCCGAGGCCGGTCGTGCCGTCGTCCCCGGTGCGCGTGTAGATCTTCGACAGCCGGTTGCCCAAGCGCTCCCCTCAGCGGAACTCGTAGCGCAGCGCGCCGAACAGGCTGCGGCCCACGGTGTTGAAGCCGCTCGCCAGTTCGTAGTCCTCGTCGAACAGGTTCTCCATTCGCGCGACCAATGTAAAGCGCTCGCTGAGGGCGACCTTCGCCGACAGGTTGGCGAGCCAGTAGGCGGGCAGCACGAGCGGCGCCGGGAAGCCGAAATCGCGCCGCTCGCCCGCGTACAGCAGGTCGAGCGCAATCTCGTGCCCGTCGCCGAAGCGCCGCGCCACGGCCGCGGTATAATTCTCGCGCGCGCGGCGCAGCAGCCGCGCGTCCGTCGTCCGGTCGCGCGGGTCCTGCAGGGTCGCCGCTGCGCGCGCTTCCCACCGCTCGCCCTCGTAGTGCCAGGCCGCCTCCACGCCCTCGATGCGCGCCCTCGCGACATTGCGGTTCTCGCCGTCGAAGGTGACCGGGTCCGTCACCACGAACTCGATCAGCTCGTCGATGTCGTTGCGAAACGCCGTCAGCGAAAACGACTGCCGCTCGCCGATCGCCTGTCGCCAGCCCACCTCGACGCTCTGCGACTCCTCCGGGTCGAGGCCTGGGTTGCCGCCGAATCCGTACAGGTCGGTCGCGTCCGGCGCACGAAATGCCGTGCCCGACGCGAACGTGACGAGCGATCCCTCGCCGAAGGCTAAGCCGTACTCTGCGTTCCAGGTCGGATGGCCGCCGAAGGTCTCGTGGTCGGTGTAGGCGGCGCCCAGCAGCAGACGGTGCGGCCCGAAATTCGCCTGGTCCTGCACGTAGAACTGGCTCGTCGCCGTGTCGGCGGCGTAGGGCGCGCCGAAGGACTCCGCCTCGGCCTCCTCGTCCTGCCAGAGCACGCCCGCCGTCACAGTCTGCGCCTGCGAAAGCGCGAAATCGTTTTGCCAGTCGATCGTGTTGCGATTGGTGTCGAGGAAGTCGGCCGACTGGTTCTGTTGGAGGTCGTCGATCGCATGCGCGACGGTGAACTTCGACGACCAGGCTTCGGACGGCGCGAAGTCCGCCGTGAGGGCGAGCGCCGAGTTCTCGAAGTCCTGGTCGACGGGCGTGACGAAGAAATCCGAGTACTCCGAAGTCCCCGAAGCGTGCCAGGCGGAGAGCGACAGGTCGACGGCACCTGCGCCGGTGCGCGCGAAGGCCGAGAACGAGGTGTTCTCGTAGCCGCGGTCCGTGTCGTCGCCGGTGCGGGTCGGGAAGCCGGTACTATCGAGCCACGACGCCGCGATCGACGCTTCCGCGCGCTCGTCGCCGATGCCGGCGGAAAAGCTGGCGCTTCGCGTGTCGTAGTCGCCGAAGCCCGCCTGCACGCCGTCGGCCTGGGCGGCGCCGCGGCGCGTCACGATGTTGATGACGCCGCCGATCGCGTCGGATCCGTACAAAGTCGAGCGCGGTCCCTTGACGACTTCCACGCGCTCCACGAACTCCGGCGCAAAGTTCTGGATCGCCGCGGTGCCGATGGTGCCGGGATTCATGCGCAGTCCGTCGACCAGCACCAGCACGTGATTCGATTCCGTCCCGCGCAGGAACAGCGAGGTCTGCTGGCCGGGGCCGCCGAGCCGCGCGACTTCGACGCCGGGCACGAAGCGCAATGCATCGCCGAGGTCCAGGGCCGGCTGCCGGACCAGGTGATCGCCGGCGACGACGTCGACGCTCGCAAGGACGTCCTGGATCGCGACCTCGGTGCGGGTCGCAGTGACGACGACGGGTTCGAGTGCAGGGCTGCCGGCAGCCGCGGCAAGCAATATCAGGGTATTCATCCGTGCTCCTCCCGAGCGGTGAGATCGAGTTCACCGGTCGCGGCGGCATCGGATGGGAGAGGGGGCACGATGCCCGCACTCCGTGTCGCCCGCCGCGACTGGCGCATGCTGACGGGCCGGTCTCCGGACTCACGGCGGGTCCCAGGGGACCTTCGCATCGCCTTCCCACCGGGATGGCCGGCAGTGGCTGCAGGACTTGCCTGCGTGATGCGGCTTGCGCCGTTTACCGTTGCGGGGGCAGTGCCGGGATGGCGAGCGACTCGCGCACCGGCTTCCCGATTAGCC
>DATMEC010000340.1:0-4021 GCA_035557125.1 Steroidobacteraceae bacterium | reverse complement strand
CCACCGGCTGGTCGCTCGTTCTGCGCATCGAGGTGCCGGACTCCATCGCCATCCTGGAGTCACCGGAAGAGCCGACGGTGCCGGTCGGCAGGCGCGAAGCGATCGTGTACGACGACCCCGACGGCTGCATGGACATGCGCCGTTTCCCGATCATCCGGGCCGGAACACCTTATGAGGACTGCAGCGGACCGGACGAGTCGTTCATCGAGTTCACGACCGAGCGATTTGACAACTTCGACGTCGCGGACGCGCAGACGGGAAACTTCCAGGTTCGCGAAGCGCTGGTTGACGACGCATTTGCGCCCGGCGCGCTCCTAGACAAGCCCTACATCCGGAACACGGCCGGCAGCATTGTCCCCGTGCCCCGGCCGCAAACCGGCGGCTCACTGCTGGACGGATTCGGCTACGGGCCGGACGATGACCTGCCCGGTCTCGTCATCATGGCCAACATCGGCGCGGCTCGCGCGTTCGACGAGGATTTCAACGCCGTGGCGGGCGGCGTGATCCGGAACATGGGCGGCTTCATCAACAGCGTGTCGCAGGAGCTGCTCACGAAGCGCGGCGGATCCGCGATCACCGCGTGGATGCAGATGGTCGCAGGCATGGTCGAGCCGATTGCGCTCGTTGACCTCGACGTGGACGCGGCCGGTGTCGATTATCTGCGCCGGCTCGAAAGCGGACGCGTGCGGGCTTTCAAGTTCAAGGCGCCCCCGCAAAACGAGGACGACATCCTGTTCGAGGTCACCTCGTCATATTCGCCGTTCCAGCTCGAGCTGCGGGTCGTGCTCGTGGAGGGCGTGGCGCCGACGTTCATCCACGACAAGAACCGCGACGGGCGCTTCACCGCGACGGACTTGCGCAGGATGGGGCACAAGGTTCTGTCGAACGAAGCGCGTCTGCGCCTGATCCAGGACTTCGACGTGGTCGTGACCCAGACCGTCTCGGGCCGCACCTGTCCGCCACCATCGTTGATCTATCGCGACCTGGACGGCAACGGGCTGGACGGGGCCATCATCTGCAGCGGTTCGGGCGGCGCGACTCGCATACGCCGGAAACCGCAATAGCGACGTCAGGTAGCGATTCGCTCGGCACGTGCGAGATCGCGGTGGCCAGCATCGGCCTGGCTCCAGCGCTGCAGGAAATCGCGCGCACGCGCTGTTGCTGCGGATTTCCGGCCTAGAGCCGCCAGGATCTCGGATTCCAGCAGCAGGGCCCGAGAGCGATCCGGCTCGAGATCGAGCCGGATCTCGGTCGGATCCCGTTCCGCGGCCGCCGCGCGCGCGATAACGAGCGCCTCAGCGCTCCTGCCGGCCGCGGACAAGGCCTGCGCAAGCCCCAGCTTGTAGATCGAGTACTGGTAGCCGGGCATGGCGACGACCCGCTCGAGCGCACGGACCGCTTTCGCAGCTTCGCCCGCAAGAAGATCTGCCATGGCATCGAGATAAGCCGCCGCCCTGTCCGCGTTCTTGCGCGCCGAGTACGCATCCTGCGGGTCGCTGTCGGGCGTGCGTTGACCGCGAATCTCGGCGGCGACAGCTCGCACGCCGGATACATCGCCGCGCTTCAACAGCGTCCTGCCCCGGGCAAACAGGTAGCGCGTAGCCGGTCCCGGAGAGCGTTCGAGCTCGATTGCCCGCCCGATAAGCTTGTCAGCCTCCGTGAATCGACCGAGCTCCGCCTCGGCGATGCCCCGCTCGGCGAGCGCCATCGCTTCGCGGATGGATTCCTTGCGAATCTGCGGCTCGAGTTCCTCGAGCGGCCCCAGCGAATCGGAAAATCGCCCGGAGGCCCGCAGGAGCGCACTCAAATCGAAGGCGGCGTCGATCCTGTCGCCGGGAGGCACGTCGCCGCCCGATACGAGGGCGCGGAACTGGCGTTCGGCATCTGACCAGTCGTCCAGGAGTACCTGCGCCCGCGCTTGCCCCAGGCGCGCCGGCACGAATCCGGGTTCCAGCTCGAGGGCATGTGCGTAGTGCGTAAGTGCCGCGGCCGGGTCGCCAGTCAGCTGCTCGAGGTTTCCGAGAATCGTGAACCCGAACGGGTCACGCGGCTTCAGTTGCAGGTAGCGGTCAAGTGCCTCACGGGCGAGGTCGTATTCACCAAGTCGCAGGTACGTTTCGCCGAGATAGCTCCACAAGTGATCGTTCTGCGGCTCCTGGACCAGCAGCCGCTTGAGCTCGGTAATGGCAGCTTCGTCTTCAAACGCCAGGTCATGGGCCAGGACGAGCAGCATCCGTCCCTCGACATCGAACGGGAATTCCTCGAGCGTCGCGTTGTAGATTGCCTTCGCCCGGTCGGTATCGCGCGCAAACAGGGCATGCGCACCGTTCACGTAGGATCGCTCGCGCCGGGTGAGCGGTGCGTCTTTCGAAATCCGGTCAAGCGTCGAGAGCGCGGCTTCGGTGTCGCCGCTGACAACCTGCACCTGGGCCAGCCGATAGCGCGCCATGTGGAATTCCGGCGCAAGCTCGAGCGCCTTGCGGAATGCACGATCTGCTGAGGCGTAGTCGAACCCTTGCAAATAGCCGAGTCCGCCGATGTAGGCTTCGTACGCGGACATGTTGTTGACTGCGAAGTCGGCGGAATAGCTTCCGACAGTCTCCGTATGCGGGACCCTGAGCGCCGTCTTCGCCATCAGCACCAGGCGATCGGCCTCGCGAAGGAGCGTCTGCTGGGTCAGATCCGGGGAGGACCGGTTTGCGTCGAGTTCGATGCCGCCCTGGACGTCAGTCAGCCGCGACGTCAGCAACAATCCTTCGGGCCCGGCGAGGAACTCGCCGGAGATCACATAATCGATTCCCGCGTCCGCTGCCGAGGTGAACAAACCGTCATTGCCAACGGAATTGTCGGCCTGGGTTCGCAGGACAGCCTGCCAGCGCCTCGGAGAAACGACCACCAGGTGACTCGACTCCGCGAGGCCATCGCGGATCAGGTTGGCAAGACCTTCGCTCAGCCAGTCGAGCTTCGGATCGCCGGTGAGATTGTCAATCGATCCGACGACCACCACCGGTTGCGACTTTGGAACCGGTCGCGTGATTGATGCGCGGACCCGTTCTTCGCGGTAGTCGCGCCAGGCCGTCCCGGCGACGATGCCGCCCAGGATGGTTGCCACGATGACAGTGAGAACTCGAGCCCAGGGCGGCACGTGATGGCGCGGATCGAGCCGCCAACCCAGGACAATCACCACAACGAAGCCCGCGGCCAGCAGTGTGATCAAGGCGGGCACCGTCCACGCAGGTGCGCTCGTCGGAACGCCCAGCCGGTCCAGCGCCAGGATCAGCAACGCCGCGAGCGCGAGATATGACGCCGCTGCAATCACTCCGCGACGCCGGAGAAACCCGACGATGCGCTGACCGAGATGCCCGGCGGCGGGTTCCGAGATCCGGTAGGTCTTGACCGGCTCGCTGATGTTCTTGACTGGGCGCGTGCCCGCGAACGTGATGTCGGCGTCCAGCCTGTTCCTGACCTGCTCATGGACCGACCCGGACACGAGGATGCCGCCGGGCTCGGCGAGCGATTGCAGGCGCGCGGCGACATTGACGCCGTCGCCGAACAGCTTGCCGTCCTCCTCGATCACGTCGCCTAGATTGATTCCGATCCGAAGTGACATTTGCCGGTCGGCGGGGGCGGATTCGTTCATCCGGGCGATCGCGCGCTGGATCTCCTGCGCACAGCGCACGGCATTCACGGCGCTCCCGAACTGCGCCATCAGGCTGTCGCCGACGCTGCCGAACTCCCGGCCGTCGAATTCGCCGACGAGCCGGTCGAAGGTCTCGCGCCGCTCCTTGAGCGAGGCCAGCGTCCGCTCGTCATCCACGCCCATCAGGCGGCTATAACCGACGACGTCGGCTGCCAGGATCGCAGCAATTTTTCGGCTGGGTTTGGGCACCAAGCAGCAAGGCTACGCCACCGCCCACCTACCTCAAAGGGCGCTGCTTGCCCCCATTCCCGCCGTGCTACCGTAGCCAGACCCAGGGACGGGTCGCGGGATGCTGTTTCGACTCTTCATCATCAGCCTTCT
>DATMEC010000339.1:0-2672 GCA_035557125.1 Steroidobacteraceae bacterium | reverse complement strand
GGGTAACCGAGGTCCACGAGGTTCGCCTGAACGTTCGGCACCGCGCCGTAGGCGGTCGACGAACCGGAGAAGATCTTCGACCGCGTCGCGAGCTGCGCGTGGATCTCGAGGCCGACGACGGTTTCCCATTCCATGCCGGCGTTCACGTGAATGCCGGCGGCATGCGGCGATGCCAGTCGGTCTCGCGCTGCCAGGCGTGTGCGGCCGCGAGCAGCCGCTCTTCCGCGAAATGCGGGCCGATGATCTGCAGCCCCACCGGCAGCCCGTCCACGAGACCGCAAGGCACGGACACGGCGGGCAGCCCCGCGAGGTTGGCGCCGATCGTGTAGATGTCGTTCAGGTACATCAGGATCGGGTCGTCGGTCTTGGCGCCGATCGGGAATGCCGGCGTCGGCGCGGTCGGGCCCATCAGCACGTCCACTCTCTCGAACGCGCGGCGGAAATCCGCGTTGATGAGGCTGCGCACCTTCTGCGCCTTGAGGTAGTAGGCGTCGTAGTAGCCGGCGGAGAGCACGTAGGTGCCGGTCATGATGCGGCGCTTCACCTCGGCGCCGAACCCCTCGCCGCGCGAGCGCCGGTAGAGGTCCATGAGGTCCTTCGGGTCCTTGCAGCGGTGGCCGAAGCGCACGCCGTCGAAGCGCGACAGGTTCGACGAGCACTCCGCCGGCGCGACCACGTAGTAGGTCGGCACCGAGAGCGGCAGGTTCGGCAGCGAGAGCTCCTCGAGCGTAGCACCTTCGGCGCGGAATGCCTCGATCGCCGCGCGCACGGCGGCGGACGTCGCGGCCTCCAGACCCTCGCCGAAGAACTCGTTGATGATGCCGATGCGCAGGCCCTTCACGGGCCTGCCGAGCCCCGCGGCGTAATCAGGCACCGGCTCGGCGACGCTCGTCGAATCGCGCGCGTCGTGCCCCGCCATCGCACCGAGCACGAGCGCCGCGTCCTCGGCCGACTGCGCGAGCACGCCCGCCTGGTCGAGGCTCGATGCGAAGGCGACCATCCCGTAGCGCGAGACTCGCCCGTAGGTCGGCTTGAAGCCGGTGAGTCCCGTGAGGGCGCCCGGCTGGCGGATCGAGCCCCCGGTGTCGGTTCCGGTCGCGACCGGCGCGATGCGCGCGGCGACCGCGGCGGCGGAGCCGCCCGAGGAGCCGCCCGGCACCATCGCCGTGTCCCAGGGATTCTTCACCGCGCCGTAGAAGCTCGTCTCGTTCGACGAGCCCATCGCGAACTCGTCCATGTTGGTCTTGCCGAGCAGCACCATGCCGGCGGCGTCGAGCCGCTCGACGACCGTCGCGTCGTAGGGCGCGACGAAGTTCGAGAGCATGCGTGATCCGCAGCTCGTCAGGATCCCGCTGGTGCAGAAGATGTCCTTGTGCGCGAGCGGTACTCCGGTGAGCGGCCCGCCCTCGCCGCGCGCGATGCGCGCATCCGCGCGGCTCGCATCCTCCAGCGCGCGCTCGGCCGTCACCGTCACGAACGCGTTGAGCGACGCGTTGGCGCGGCCGATGCGGTCGAGGAAGTGCCGGGTCACCTCCACGCTCGAGTACTGGCGCGCGGCCAGGCCACGGCCGAGCTCGGCTGCGGTCGAATGGTGCAGGCTCATTCCAGCACCTTCGGCACGAGGTAGAGGCCCGCCTCCACCGCCGGCGCGTTCGCCTGGTATGCCTCGCGTCGGTCCGATTCCGTGACGCAGTCCTCACGCAGAGTCTGCACCTGGCCCTCGAGCGGGTGCGCCATCGGCACCACGTCGTCCGTCGCCGCCTCGGAGAGCTGCTCGACGAAGGCGAGGATCGCGGAGAGGCTGCCGACGTACACCGGCAACTCCGCCTCTGTGATCTCGAGTCGGGCGAGCAGCGCGATGTTTTCGACGTCGCGGCGAGTCAGCGTCACGTGTGCTCCGGAGCGGAAAAAGTGGGAAAAACTTGACGGAAATCATACATGTCGGCTTGTGGAATGTCCCGCCCGCGGATAGACTCGCGGCGCTCCATTCAGTGAGCGCCCAGGTCCGTCTCGCCATGTTCAAGAACCTCCGGGGTTACTTCTCGAGCGACATCTCCATCGACCTCGGCACGGCCAACACGCTCATCTACGTCCGTGGCCAGGGCATCGTGCTCAATGAACCCTCGGTGGTCGCGATCCAGGACGAGCCGGGTCGCGGCGGCAAGGTCATCGTCGCCGTCGGCGTCGAGGCCAAGAATATGCTCGGTCGCACGCCGGGGCACATCACGGCGGTCCGGCCGATGAAGGACGGCGTCATCGCCGACTTCACCTACACGGAGCGCATGCTCCAGCACTTCATCACCAAGGTGCACGGTAACCGCTGGCTGCGTCCCTCGCCGCGCGTGCTGATCTGCGTGCCCTTCGGTTCGACTCAGGTCGAGAAGCGCGCGATCCAGGAGTCCGCCGAGGGCGCGGGCGCGCGCCGCGTCGACGTGATCCCGGAACCGATGGCGGCCGCCGTCGGCGCCGGCCTGCCGGTCAACGAGGCGCGCGGTTCGATGGTGCTCGACATCGGCGGCGGCACTTCCGAAGTCGCCGTCATCTCGCTGAACGGCATCGTCTACGCGGAGTCGGTGCGCGTCGGCGGCGACCGCTTCGACGAGGCGATCACCAACTACGTGCGCCGCAACTACGGCATCCTGATCGGCGAGGCGACCGCCGAGCGCATCAAG
>DATMEC010000338.1:0-2125 GCA_035557125.1 Steroidobacteraceae bacterium | reverse complement strand
GGCTACGAGCGATTGCACGGTCAGGTGCGGGATCGATTCCGCGACCGCGCCGAAGTCGTTCACCACCACGGCACGCTCGACGCCTGCCGCGTCCGCGAGCGCAGCGGGCTCGAGCAGCACGTCGGTGTTCGTGAGCCGGATGCTGCCGTCCTCGGCCACTATCCCCGCGCCGCTGAAGGCAGCGGCTCGAAGCGGACCGGCGCTACGCGCGTAGGCCGCGACTGCCGCCAGGAGGTCGGGCGCGGTCCTGCGTTCCTCGACGCCCGTGATCCGCCAGCCGTCGTGCGTCCGTTCCGCCAGCGCAAGACGCGTCCGCGTTCCGCCGACGTCGCCGACCAGGATCATCGCGCCTTCCGGACGACCTTGCGCCAGGCGGGCGCGTCCCGCAGCGCAGCGATGAACTCACGGCGCCAGCGGACGACGTCGTGCAGGCGGATGCGCCGCATCAGCGCCTCGTGCCGGCGCCGGCGTTCCTGGACGCGCATTTCGCGGGCGAGGTGCATGGCTTCGGCGCTCTCCTCGCCATCATACGGGTTCACGAGCAGCGCCTCGCGCAGGTACTGCGCAGCGCCCGCGAATCGCGACAGCACGAGCACGCCCGGGTCGGCCGGGTCCTGGGCCGCCACGTATTCCATCGCGACCAGGTTCATGCCGTCTCGCATCGGCGTCACGATGCCCACCCGGCTCGCCCGGTACAGGCCCGCCAGCGTGCGGCGCGGCAACGCCCGGTTGAGGTAGTGCACCGGCGTCCAGTCGAAGCGCGAGAAGCGCCCGTTCACGCGCGCGGCTTCACCGTCGAGTTCCTGCCGGAAGTTCCGGTAAGACTCGATGCTGCCGCGGCTCACCGGCGCCACTTGCAGCAGGATCACCTTGCCGTGCGCCCGCGGGTATTTCTCCAGGTAGCGGCCGAAGGCATCCATCCGCCGCAGCAGCCCCTTGCTGTAGTCGAGCCGGTCCACGCCGATGAACTGGTCGCGGCCGCGCAGCACGCGGCGCATGCGCGTGAACTCGCGGCTGCCGGGCGCGGTGAACGCGTAGCGGTGAAACTGGTCCACGTCGATGCCGATCGGGAACGCGCCGACCCGGACTTCGCGGCCGAAGGCGCTGACCGTATCTCCGCGCGCGCGCCCGCGGTAGGCGCGCACGATATGGTTGCGGAAACGCTCGAGGTCCTCGTCGGTCTGGAAGCCGAGCAGGTCGTAGTCGAAGAGAGCGCGGGTCAGCGCCTCGTGCACCGGCAGCGTGGTCAGGATCTCGGTCGGCGGGAACGGCGTGTGCAGGAAGAACCCGATGCGCTGGCGCGCGCCGCGCCGGCGCAGTTCCTCCGCCAGCGTCATGAGATGGAAATCATGCACCCAGATGGCATCGTCGGGCTTCAGCAGCTTCGCGAGCGCCTGCGCGAAGCGGCCGTTGACGCTGCGGTAGCTCTCGAATTCCGGGCGCTCGAATCGCGTGAGGTCGATGCGAAAGTGCAGGAGCGGCCACAGGCAGTTGTTGCAGAAGCCGTTGTAATAGCCGTCGAGCTCGTGCTGGCTGAGGTCGAGCGTCGCCATCGTGAGGCCCCCGGCATCCTCGGTGTGCAGGCGCGCCCGACCTGCCGGGGCCGTGCGCCCGCTCCAGCCGAACCACAGCCCGCCGTACTCGCGCAGGGCGTCCACCAGACCGACGGCGAGTCCCCCCGCGGCCGCGGCCCCTCGCACCGGCCCAACGCGATTGGACACCGCGACGAGGCGTCCAGGCCGCTTCACGCGAACGCCTCCCAGCCGCGCGAGAGACGCATTGCGGCATTCACGATGCCGACCAGCGAGTAGGTCTGCGGGTAGTTGCCCCAGTGCTCGCCGCTCGCCGGATCGATGTCCTCCGACAGCAGGCCGACGGAATTCCGGCCCGCGAGCATCTGCTCGAAGAGCTCGCGCGCCTCGGCGGCGCGGCCGATGCGCGCGAGCGCGTCGATGTACCAGAAGGTGCAGATGTTGAACGCGGTGGTCGGCAGGCCGAAGTCGTCGGCCGCGGCATAGCGAAACAGGTGCGGGCCGCGCCGCAGGCGCTGCTCGATCGCGGCGACCGTGCCGGCGAAGCGCGGGTCCCCGCGCGGCAGGAAGCCGACTTCCGCCATCAGGAGGAG
>DATMEC010000337.1:0-7941 GCA_035557125.1 Steroidobacteraceae bacterium | reverse complement strand
AGCAGGTACGGGACACGCTTCAGCGTGTGCTCGCGGATTTTATAGCCGACCTTTTCGTTCCGCAAGTCGATTTCGGCGCGAAGCCCCTGATTTTTAAGGAATTCGGCGGCATCGGCAGCGAATTTGGCCTGCTTTTCGCTGATATTCAGCACGACCGCCTGCACGGGTGACAGCCACGCCGGCAGCTTGCCGGCGTGGTGCTCGAGCAGGATGCCAAAGAAGCGCTCGAGCGACCCGAAGATCGCGCGATGCAGCATGACCGGCGTCTTCTTGTGGCTGTGCTCGTCGACGTAGTGCGCCCCGAGCCGCCCCGGCAGGTTCAGGTCGACCTGCCAGGTGCCGCATTGCCAGTCGCGGCCGATCGCGTCCTTCAGCACGAATTCGAGCTTCGGGCCGTAGAACGCGCCCTCGCCCGGGTTGAATTCGTATTCGATGCCCGCGGCGCGCGTCGCCGCCTTGAGCGCGTCTTCCGCTTTTGTCCAGGTCGCGTCTTCGCCGACGCGCCGCTCGGGTCGGTCGGCGAACTTGACGCGGACATTCTCGAACCCGAAGTCGCGGTAGATCGACATCATGAGCTCGATTCCGCGAACGGTTTCTTCGCCGATCTGGTCTTCGGTCACGAAGACGTGCGCGTCATCCTGCGTGAAGGCGCGCACGCGCAGCAGGCCGTGCAGCGCGCCCGAGGGCTCGTAGCGATGCACCTTGCCGAATTCCGCGTACCGGAGCGGAAGCTCGCGGTAGCTGTGCAGGCCCTGGCGAAACACCTGCACGTGCCCGGGACAGTTCATCGGCTTGATGGCGTAGACACGCTCGTCCGGCGTCCTGGTCAGGAACATGTTCTCGCCGAACTTCTCGACGTGGCCGGACTGCACCCAGAGCTCGCGGTCCATGATCTCGGGGCTACTGATCTCCTGGTAACCGGCCGCCGCTTGCTTCTCTCGCATGTAGGCGATCAGCTGCTGGAAGATGGTCCACCCATGCGGGTGCCAGAACACGGCGCCGGGCGCTTCTTCCTGGAAGTGGAACAGGTCGAGCTCGCGGCCGATCCGCCGGTGGTCGCGCTTCTCGGCTTCCTCGAGCCGCGTCAGGTAGTCTTTGAGCTGCTTCTCGTCGGGCCACGCCGTGCCATAGATGCGCTGGAGCATTTCGTTGCGCGAGTCCCCGCGCCAGTAGGCTCCGGCGACCTTGGTCAGCTTGAACGCGCCGAGCTTGCCGGTCGAAGGCACGTGCGGGCCGCGGCACAGGTCCTCCCAATCGCACTGCCCATAAAGCGAGATCTCCTCGCCTGAGGGGATGGCCGCGATGATCTCGGCCTTGTAGTGCTCGCCGATCGACTTGAAGTGGGCGACCGCGGCGTCGCGCGCAAGCACGCGCCGCCGCACCGGCTGGTCGGCTTTAACGATCTCGCGCATCTTCTCCTCGAACTTCCCGAGGTCCTCCGGCGTGAAGGGCCGCTCGAAGGCGAAGTCGTAGTAGAAGCCGTCCTCGATGACCGGGCCAATGGTGACCTGCGCCTTCGGATAGACCGACTGCACCGCCTGTGCCAGCAGGTGCGCGGTCGAATGACGGAGTATCTCGAGCCCTTCGGGATCCCTGGACGTGATGATCCGCAGGCTCGCGTCGGACTCGACGACGTGCGAGGTGTCCACGAGCCGGCCGTCGACCACGCCCGCGAGCGCGGCCTTGGCAAGCCCCCTGCCGATCGAATCGGCAATGTCCGCCACGGTGACCGGATGGTCGAAGGTCTTCTTGCTGCCGTCCGGCAGCGTGACTACGGGCATTGCGCTCCATCCGCGTCCAAACCCATGATGTTAGAGGATTCCCGGGGGATTCGCGCCATGCCCAAATTGCCTGCACTCTTCTGGCTCGCGGCGGCCGCCGCTGCCGCGTCGATCGCGGCGGCCGACGACGCGCTGCCGTCAGCCGACGCCGGACGCCTCGAACGGCGCATCCACGAACTCGGCCGCTTCGGCGCCAATCCCGAGGGCGGCGTGAGCCGCGCCGCGTTCAGCGAGGTCGACATCGCCGGCCGGGCGTACGTGAAGTCGCTGATGCTCGCAGCGGGGCTCGAGGTGCGTGTCGACACCGCCGGAAACATCATCGGCCGCCGCGTCGGAACGGACCCGGGGCTGCCGGTGATCATGACGGGATCGCACATCGACTCGGTGCCGAATGGAGGCAATTACGACGGCGACGTGGGCGTCCTCGGCGCCATCGCGGTGGCGGAACTCCTTCGCGACGCAGGCATCGCGACGCGCCATCCGCTCGAGTTCGTGGTATTTACCGATGAAGAAGGCGGCACGGCAGGCAGCCAGGCCATGGCCGGCCGGCTGGGCGCATCGGCGCTCGACATCGTCAGCCACAGTGGACTCACGATCCGCGACGGCATCGGCGCAGTCGGCGGCGATCCGGCGCGGCTCGCGGAGTCGCGCCGTGCACCCGGCTCGGTGGCGGCGTTCGTCGAGCTGCACATCGAGCAAGGCGCGATCCTCGACGAGTCGGACGTCGACATCGGCGTCGTCGAGGGCATCGTGGGCATCCGCTGGTGGGACGTCAGCGTTGAGGGCGTGGCGAACCACGCCGGCACCACGCCGATGAACCGCAGGCGCGATGCGCTCGTCAGCGCAGCCGAGTTCGCGCTGGCCGTGAATCGCATCGCGTCGACGACGCCGGGCACTCAGGTCGCGACGGTTGGCCGCATCAAGGCCGAACCCGGCGCCCCCAATGTGATCCCTGGCCGCGTCACCCTGAGCCTCGAGATCCGTGACCTCGCGGCGGAGAAGATGGAGTCCGTGTTTCGGGCGATCGAGTCCGAGGGAAATCGCATCGCGGCCGCGCGCGGCACGTCGCTGCGATTCGCGGAAGTCGAGCTCGCACTCGAGCCCGCACCCACCGACGAGAGGTTGCGCAAGCTCATCGAGGCGGCCGCGGAGTCCCTCGGGCTGTCGCATCGGCGCATGCCGAGCGGCGCCGGTCACGATTCCCAGGAAATGGCGCACGTCGCGCCGATCGCAATGATCTTCGTGCCTAGCAAGGGCGGAGTCAGCCATGCACCGCAGGAGTTCACGACGCCGATGGACATCGCGAACGGCGCGAACCTGCTCTTGCGGACGCTGCTCGCGATTGACCGGCGGCCGACAGGGAATTGACCGGCCTGCGCGGCCTTCAGCGCGGGTCGGGCGCGGGTCGTTCGGATTCCCGCGCGGGACCCTTGGGTGGAATCGGGACGAAGATCCGCCACGCATCCTTGGGATGCGCAATGGCCCAGAACGGGGCGAAGATCCCGAAGCCGACGTCCTGGCTGGGATCGCGCATCGGCGCAAGCATGCCGGGCGCCCGGACGAGGACCTCCTCGTCGTTGATCGGCGCGGAGTGATCTTCCCCGCTCCTGATCTCGTAGTTGCGTACGACGGAGCTCAGCTCTGCCTGCGTCAGCAGCAAGTTCAATGGTTGGGAAGCAGCGCTCGTGACTTTCAGTGACTGGGCGAGGTCCGGAGCGGGCGTCTCTTCAGCGGTCCACCCCGTCCCGCAAGGCGTCAGGCCAAGCAGAGCGGTACCCACGACTGCGCTCGGGGAGGCAACGATCCGGCGTGCGGCCTGTCGCATCGTCTCCCGAGATTACTCTATCGACCCCCGGCCCGCGCAAGCGACTGATAGCTGACATCGATCCAGTAATCGACGCGCTGGTTGCAGGGCGGGCGCGTCCCTCCCCCGTCCGCCCGCGTCCCCGGACAATGCAGGGTGCCGGCGAGCCGGGTACCGGATTCTCTGAGCAACGCGAATGCCACGGCGTTCAGGTCGATGCTGCCATCACAGTCACCATGCGGGCAGGCAAACTCGAAATACGCCTGCGCCGAAGGATACAGCGCGTGGGTTCGCGCCGCGGGCGCCGGACGGTCCTGCGAAACGAATTGAAGATGGATGCGCACCTGTTCACTGCGCGGGAATGCGGTCGCAATGGTGCCGGCGGCCGCTCGGTTGCGCATCGACTTTTCGCGCTCCTGCTCACGGATTGAACGGGCGGTACGGGACACGATGCGCATGGATCTACCTCGCGAGCTATGGAATCAACAAGCGGGCGTCGCACCGAGGTACGGCACGACGCCCGGAGCCGGAATCAGTAACGATTCCCGCCGCCCCCGCCGCCACTGCGGAAGCCGCCGCCGCCGCCGCCGCCGCTGCGTTCCTTGGCCTGGGCCTCATTGACCTTGAGGGCACGGCCCTCGAAGTCCTTGCCATTCAGGGCCTGCATGGCCTTGGCCGCATCGGCATTCGACATCTCGATGAAGCCGAAGCCGCGCGGGCGGCCCGTTTCGCGGTCGTTGATCAGGGCGAGCGACTCGATCGTGCCGTGCGGCTCGAACAGCGCGCGCACCGACTGCTCGGTCGCGGAGAAGGGAAGGTTGCCTACAAAAAGCTTAGTCACTTGGATTACTCACTTGAGGAAAATTGCAGCAAGCGGATGTCCACCTGCCGGTTCGGCGATACGTTTCGTGGTGGCTGGACCGGGTCGGAAGGCGCGCCGAAGCGGCGCATCGAGCCAGGCAAGACAGGACTGAAGGAATCACCGGACCGGCGCATTCTACCAGAATCCGAGCGCTAAATCAGGGGTTCTGGTGGGCGCGACAGGGATCGAACCTGTGACCCCTACCATGTCAAGGTAGTGCTCTACCGCTGAGCTACGCGCCCAAAAGGAGGCGGAATCTTATAGATTCCGCCCCTCCCGGTCCATCCACCCGCCCCGACCGGCTTTCAGAACGTGTAGGTCGTCCTCAGGTAGTAGAACGCGCCGTTGAACGTGATCGGTTGCAGCACGTCGTACGGCAGGTTGCCGAAGAAGCCGATATCGGCGCTCGACAGGTCCGGGTACTCGTCCAGCACGTTGTTCCCGCCAATCGCGAGGCTCAGTTTCTCGGTGATCGCGAACTCCACGTCGAGGTCGATTCCCCACTCCGCCCCGTAGGTCTGCTCCGGCTCGAAGCCGCCGCCGAAATTGAACACGCGCGTCGCCTCGCCCCAGCGCGTGCCGCGCAGGAGCACCGACCAGCGATCGGTGGTCCAGTCCGCCGACAGCACGACCTTGTCGTCCGGGGACGCAGTCTCGATCGTGTTGCGCTCCTCGACGCCGAACAGCACGTTGTCGACGCCGAGCGCGTCGAGCTCCGGCGGGTTCGGGTCGACGTGCGTCACTTCCGTGTCGCTCTTGTTGTACGCCGCCGAAAGCAGCAGGTTGCCGGGACCCAGGTCGAAGGCGTAGTCGGCGACGATGTCGAAGCCCTCCGTCTGCGTGTCGATGGCGTTGGTGAAGAAGCGAACGCCGAGCACGCCCGGGATCCCGAGCTGATCCTCGACGAAGTCCGTGACCTCTGGCCCGCCGATACGCTCGGACAGCGTGATGCGGTCGTCGATGTCGACGCGGTAGAAGTCCACGGTCAGGCGGAAGCCGTTGTCCGGGTTGAACACGAAACCGAGGTTGTAGCTGACGGACTCCTCGGCATCGAGGTCCTGTGCGCCGAGCAGCACTGCGATCGGGTCGTCGGTGGGCAGGTTCAGCACGTTCTCGAGCTGGCCGCCCTCGCCGAAGCTCGTAGTCGAGCCACGAAAGAAACCCTGCGTGAGCGACGGCGCGCGGAAGCCGGTCCCCACCGTGCCGCGGACTGCGAGGGCGTCGGTCAGCTCGTAGCGCCCCGAGACCTTGCTATTCACCGAGTTGCCGAAGTCGCTGTAATCCTCGAAGCGCGCGGCCGCGCCGACCTGGAAGCGCTCGGTCAGGTCCGTCTCGACATCGAGATACGCGCTCACGGCGTCACGATCGACGTCCACGGTCTCCTCCGGCTTGAGCCCGGAGCCCGCCTGCGTGCCGATCGGCGCACCGATCACGGGACCCGCCTCGTACGACTCGGGATCTCCCGCCTCGGTCTCGTAAGCCTCGTTGCGGTACTCGAGTCCCCAGGCGAGATTCAACGGGTTGGCGAGGCCCCCGACGTCGAAGGGCCGCATCATGTCGAAGCGGACCGTCGCCTGCGCGTACTTGTACTCGCCCACGTTGAACCGGGTCGGGCTCGCGTCGCCGAACGACACGTTGAGCGAGTTCGTGACGTCGTGGTCGAAGTCGTTCGAGCCGTATACGGCCGAAAGGTCCCAGCTCCAGTCCGATGCGAGCGTCCCACGCAGCCCCGCAGCCAGCGACAGGTCCACGTTGTCCGCCTCGAGTACCGGGATGTAGCCGTCCGGGAAGATCGACGGCACGTTCGCGAACGAGTCCGGGTAGCGGAAGAAATTGGCGCCCTCTCCGTTGCGGTCCGAATAGCTGCCGAACGAGTAGAGCTCGAGCGCGTCGCCTACCGGGAACGCCGTGTTGTACATGAACGATACGTCGTCCATCGGGCCGTCTCCGGCCTTGTGGGTCTGCGTGCCGGCCAGCGCGAGGTTTGCCGGCGTCTGTTCCTCGAAGAACGGAATCTGGTCTGGCCCTGAGCGCAGCGTCTGTTCGCGGTCGCGATATTCGGCCGTCAGGTTCAGGAAGCCGCCACCGACGGCGAACCCCGAGTTGACCGACCCGAACAGCGTGTCGCCGTCGTTGACGCTGCGGCCCGTCGGCTTGAAATCGGTGCGGTTCTGGCCCCAGCTCGCGGTCGCCTCGCCGCCCTCGTTGGCGTCCTTCAGCACGACGTTGATGACGCCGGCGATTGCATCCGAGCCGTACTGCGCGCCGGCGCCGTCGCGCAGCACTTCGATGCGCTTTATCGCGCCGACCGGGATGCTGTTGAAGTCAACCGGACTCGTGCCCTTGCCGAGCTTGGATTCCGTGGTGAGCGTCGCAGTCGAGTGGCGGCGCTTGCCGTTGACCAGCACGAGCACCTGGTCGGGACTGAGGTTGCGGAGCTGTGCCGGGCGCACCAGGTCCGCGAAGTTCGAGTTCGACTGGCGCGGCAGGTTGAACGACGGCACCAGCGACTGGATGGCCGCGCCGACTTCGCCGGGAATCGCCGCGGACCGGCGAATGGCCTCCGGGGTCACCAGGTCGACCGGCGCAAGGCTCTCGTCGAGGCTGCGGCCCGCCGTGCGCGTGCCGACGACCACGATCTCCTCCAGCTCAGGCTGCGCTTCCTGGGCAAGTGCCGGTCCCACTGACAGCAGCACAAAGCCCAACGGACCTGCACGCAAGACCTTCACCATGACACGGACCCCCAGAATTGATGACTCGAATCCGAACCGAGTCTAGGGGTGTGGAAAATGACGGGTCAACGCCGAATTTGGATGCTCCACTCCGGACCGGACCCGATGCCGTATTCCTTTGCAAAGTTCTCCTGGTTGATTGCGAGCGACACGCTGTCGAGACTGTTCAAGTAAAGCAAAGGCTTGCCCACGTCGACGGCGCCAAAGGTGGCGACATAGGGTACGGCCAGGTTAAGGACTTCTTCACCGGCCTTCAGAATCTGTATCCGGACCGTGTCGCCGCGCGCGACGCCGAGTTGGCCGAAAGTCGCACGACCGATGTTGGTCCAGATGTTGCCGTAGTTGCCGTCGTCGGTCTGGATGTTGCCGTGGACGACGCCGTCCTCGAAGCGCGGGGCCTCGTGCGGGATCGACACCACGGTGGCCGGCATCTCGCGGCCCGCCTGCTCGAAGCTGATGACCCCAGCGGCAAGCCGCGCGCCCGTGTACGCGTAGACGTCGCGGCCGTGGAAGGTGAAGGATTTCTCCGAGTCCTTGCGCCGGTTGACGGCCTCGTCGATCTCACGCACCGCATCGATCCCGAGCCGCGGCGCAACGAATGTCAGCGTGCCGTTGTCGGGCGTCACGAAATAGTGGCCGGACTTCGTCCGCAGCACGATCGACTTGCGCTCGGTCCCGACGCCCGGGTCGACGACCGATACGAAGACCGTGCCCGCCGGCCAGTACTCGGCCGTCTGCGCGAGGCGCAGCGCGCCCTGCCAG
>DATMEC010000336.1:0-4550 GCA_035557125.1 Steroidobacteraceae bacterium | reverse complement strand
CCCGCACCATACGACGTCGGCCGTCGCCCTCGTCGGCGGCGGCAGCCATCCGCGTCCCGGCGAGATCTCGCTGGCGATGCACGGCGTGCTGTTCCTGGACGAGCTGCCGGAGTATCGCCGCGATGTGCTGGAGGCGTTGCGCGAGCCGCTCGAGACCGGCACGGTGAGCCTCGCCCGCGCCGCCTGGCATGGCCAGTTTCCCGCGCGATTCCAGCTCGTCGCCGCGATGAATCCCTGCCCCTGCGGTTATGCGGGCGACTCGAACGGACGCTGCCGCTGCACGCAGTCCGCCGTGCGGCGCTACGTCGCCCGGATCTCCGGACCGCTGCTCGATCGCATCGACCTGCACGTCGACGTGCCGCGGCTCGACTACGCGGCGCTCGCGCCCGCGGCTGCGGTCGCGGAGACGAGCGCGATCGTCGCGGCCCGGGTGCTGGAGGCTCGTTCCCGCCAGTCGGCGCGCGGCGGGCTGAACGCGTTCCTCGACGCGCGGCGCCTCGGCGACGCCTGTGGGCTCGGCCTGCGCGAGCACGGCCTGCTCGACGCGGCGATGCGCAGGCTCGGGCTGTCGGCGCGCGCCTGCCACCGGATCCTGCGCGTCGCGCGCACGATCGCAGACCTGGCCGGGCTCGAGCGGGTCGGGATGGCGGAGTTGTCAGAGGCGATCGGCTACCGGCGGCTCGACCGGGAGCCGCAAGCGGAGGCGGGCTAGCTGCTCTGCGACGCCATGTATTCGACCGCCTCGCGCACGATGTCGTCCGAGAGGTCGGTGCGGCCGCCCTTCGCGGGCATCAGGCCCGTTTCGCCCTGGAATCCCTCGATGGCGTGCTTCTCGAGGGTCGCGGTGCCCTTCGCGATGCGCGACGCCCACGCCGCCTTGTCGCCGATCCGGGGAGCGCCGGCGATGCCGGTGCCGTGGCAGGCGCTGCAGGCGGCATCGAACGCAGACTTGCCGTCCGTCGGCGCGGCCGCGGCGCCTGCCCCCGCGGACCCGGCGGCGACCGGGACCGCCGTCTCCTTGATCGCGAGTGCGCTGTTGTCTTCGCCTGCGACGGCGACCTGCCCGAATGGCTTGATGCGCTCGTGCGCCGTGGCCTGCATGAGCGGGTCTTCCGTGTCCCGGGCGCCCTTCGGGCCGCTGTCCACGAGGCGCGAAATGCCGATCAGGACCAGCGCGATCGCGACGAGAATGCCGATCACCGCGCTGAAAACGTTCACGAAATGCCGGTCCGGCTTGGCCATCCACGAATTATAGCGTCTGGGCGGCCGGACCACTAAAATCGGTGGTCCAAAACGCGCCCGTAGCTCAGCTGGATAGAGTGACGGTCTCCGAAGCCGTAGGTCGTGGGTTCGACTCCCGCCGGGCGCGCCATTTTTTTCCGCAGGACTGCGTCCGCCGCAATGAACAAGACCCGGCTCGAGGCGTTCAGCGACGGCGTCGTCGCCATAATCATCACGATCATGGTGCTCGAGATGAAGGTGCCCCGCGGCACCGAGCTCGCCACGCTGAAGCCGCTCGTCCCGGTATTCCTCAGCTATGTTCTGAGCTTCATCTACCTCGCGATCTACTGGAACAACCACCATCACATGCTGCACACCTGCCGCAGGGTAACGGGGCGCATGCTGTGGGCCAACCTGCACCTGCTGTTCTGGCTGTCGCTCATCCCGTTCACGACCGGGTGGATGGGGGAAAACCACTTCGCCGAGATGCCGACGGCGCTCTACGGATTTGTACTGCTGATGGCGGCCATCGCCTACTACTGGCTGGAACAGACGATCATCGCTTCGCAGGGCGGCGAATCGGTATTGAAGAAGGCCGTGGGCCGGGACTGGAAAGCGATCGTCTCGCCATTCCTCTACGCGGTCGCGATTCCCGTTGCGTTCACCTCGCACTGGACGTCCAAGGCCATTTACATTGGCGTCGCGCTGATGTGGCTCGTGCCGGACCAGCGCATTGAAAGGGCGCTCGCGCGCCAGGAGGCCTGATGAAGACTTTAGCCATGTCACTCGCGGCCGTGGCGGGCCTGGCAATCGCCCAGCCCCTGTTTGCGGAAGGATTCCGCTGCGGCCAGCGCATCGCGACGCCCGACATGACCGTGGCGGAGCTGCTCGAGGCCTGCGGCGAGCCGACGACGAGGAACGTGGAAATCGTCGACGTGTACGGGCCGAACACGCAGGGCGCCGGCAACATCAAGCGTGGCACCGTGACGGTCGAGACCTGGACCTACGACCGCGGGTCGCAGGCCTCCGCGATGGTCGTCAGGATCGAGGACGGCACCATCAAGAAAATGGAGCGCGCGGAGTGACGGTACGGTCGCCATGATCGTCCGCATGTGGCACGGCCGTGTTCCGACTTCGAAGGCCGACGCCTATCGCGCCTTTACCAATGGCCGCGCGATCCCGGACTACCGGTCCGTGGCCGGCAACGTCAGCGTGCACGTCCTCGAGCGCCGCGAGGGCGAGGTCACGCACTTCATCACGCTCACTTTCTGGGAAAGCCTCGACGCGATCCGCGCGTTCGCCGGCGATGACCTCGAGAAGGCGAAGTACTACCCGGAAGACGACGAGTTCCTGCTCGAGTTCGAGCCGCGCGTCGTTCACTACGAGGTGGTCGGGAAATCCTGACGCCGGCGCAAAAGGCCCTGCTGCTGGTCGCCGTCGTTGTCGCCGCGATCGGCGGGCTGCTCCTGGTCGACCCGATCCCGCAGGACCCCGCCTATCACCGGTTCGCCGACGCGCGCACGATCTTCGGCGTCCCGAACTTCTGGAACGTGGCCAGCAACCTGCCTTTCCTGCTGGCGGGGGCGCTGGGGCTGCTGCAGTCGCGCCGGATTTCGTCGGCTGACCTCGCGACGCATTACCGCGTGCTCTGCGTCGTGGTCGCGCTCGTCGCCTTCGGCTCGGCCTGGTACCACCTTTCACCGTCGATTCCCGCATTGGTGTGGGACCGCCTGCCGATGACCGTCGCCTTCATGGCACTGCTGTCGGCGGTGATTGCCGACCGCATTTCGTGGCTTGCGGGGCGCGCGCTGCTCTGGCCACTGGTCGTGGCCGGCATTGCGAGCATCGCCTGGTGGGTGCGCACGGAAAGCGCGGGGGCTGGGGACCTGCGGCCCTATGCGCTGGTGCAGTTCCTGCCGATGCTCCTGATCCCGCTCATGCTGCTGGCGTGGCGCGGGGAGGGGTTGTCGTCACGCCGGCTGTGGATGGCCCTCGGCGCCTATGTCCTCGCCAAGCTCGCCGAACACTTCGATGTGGCGCTCTTCGCGGCGACTGGCTTCGGCGGTCACGCGCTGAAGCACCTGTTCGCGGCGCTGGCGGCGTGGTGGATCCTGCGCGCGTTTCAGGGAGCGCCGGCGAGAGCTTTGTAAAGCGCGGCCAGGGCCGTCGCGCGCCGCGACTCGGACTGGACGTGCTGGTCCTCGAAATCGAGCTTCTGGCGGTCGGCGACCAGCACGGCGAGGTAGTCGCCGGCGCCGACCTCGTAGCGCAGGTGCGCCAGCCGCGACGCCTCCGTCGCGGCTTCGAGGCCGAGGCGCAATTCGTCTTCGGCCTGGTTTGCAGCGCGGAAGCCGGCGAGTGCGTTCTCGGTTTCCTCGAGCGCCTCGAGCACGGTTTGCTGGTAGACGGCGATGGCGCCGTCGCGGCGCGCCTCCGCGGCCTTCACGCGCTGGCGCACGCGGCCGAAGTCGAGGAAGCTCCAGGTGATCGCGGGCCCGTAGAACCAGCGCTCGTTCTCCGGCTCGCCGATGCCTTCGCGGTCGCCGCTGGTCCAGCCGAAGCTGCCGAGCAGCGTGACCTTCGGGAAGTACTCGGCGATCTCGTCGCCGACGTCGGCATAGGTCGCCGCCAGCTCGCGCTCGGCGGAACGGATGTCCGGCCGCCGCCGCATCCACTCCTCGGGCGTGCCGGTTGCCACGATTTCCGGCATTCCGGGAATCGTCGTGGCAGGCGCGGTGTTCGTACGCAGCGTCTCGATGGGCCAGGCGGTCAGGACCGCGAGCCGCTGTTCCTCGCGGACCAGGTCGGCCTCGGCAAGCGGCAGCGAGGCGGCGACGCCCCGCCGCTGCGCCTCGGCCTGCGCGAGGTCGAGGCCGCTCGAGCCGCCCGCGTTCACGCGCGCCGTCAGGATCCGGATGTTCTCCTCCTGGTTTGCGAGCTGCTGCCGCCGCAGCGCGAGGCGTTCGCGCGCGCCGATCATCGAGAACCAGGCCTGCGCCGTCTCCGCGACGATCGACAGTTGCGCGTCGGCGAGGGCGGCCGCGTCCCGCTGGGTGCGCCGGTCGATCGCGTGAAACTCGTTGCGGAGCGACCCGAACAGGTCGATCTCCCACAGCGCGTCGAATCCCGCGCGCCAGGTGTCGGTGCGGATGCCGCCGGGCGCGAGCGGGTCGCCCGAGCTGAACTGCGCCTTCTGCCGGTCGCCCGCCGCCGTGACCGTCGGGAACCAGGAGTAGATGGAGAGACCCGACAGCGCCCGGGTCTCGGCAAGCCGGGCCGAGGCCTGCGCGATGGTCGTGTTCGCAGCCAGCGCGCGCGTGATGAGCTTG
>DATMEC010000335.1:0-5504 GCA_035557125.1 Steroidobacteraceae bacterium | reverse complement strand
ACTGTTCGAGAAAGGACGGGTCCACGTCGTCGGTGTCGAGCTCGGGGAAACGGCTCCCCGCCGGCAGGAACTGCAGGCTCCAGAACGCCCAGTTCGCCAACGGCTCCGAGAGCCGGAAGGTCCAGGACAAAGTGCCGCCCTCGGCGGACGCCACATCGGCGGAAACCACGTCCAGGGTCGGCGCCGGGTCGTCTTCCTCGATCGTGACGGTGCCGGCGAAATCGCCCGTCACGGCGTTCTTCCGCGCGAGCAGCGTAACCTGCGTGACCTGCGCGAAGGGGTCGTAGACGTCATCGGTGCGGTAGGTGAAGGGAATCGTCGCGCTTGTCGTGCCGGGCTCCAGCACGATCGGGAACCCGGACGTCGGCTCCTTGATGGACGCAAAGTTCGTCAGCTGCACCCACAGTCGCGCGCGCTTCGTGACTTCGCCGTCGATCGTGAGTGGAAGCTCGATCGTGTTCTCGCCGCCGCGTCCCTCTGGCACGACGAAACGGCCGATGCTGACCCGAGGAAGCAGGACGGGCCCGCTCCGGGCAAGCGAGTACTCTTTCGTCGAGACGTCGAGCAGCCAGAACCGGCCGCGCGGCGTGCGCGGAATCAGCTCGATCGCGGTGATGCGGCGCGCGTCCAGGCCGCCGAGCGGCGCGCGCAGTTGCCGTGCCACGACTTTCCCTAGCGGCGCGAGCCCGTGATACGAGCGGAGCGTCATGGACCGCTGGCCGAGCGCCGTCCACGCGCCTGCGACATCGCGCACCCGCACGTCGATGTCAACCGGCGCCGCGCCCGGCTCGCCCGCGATGCGAAAGTCGAGCGCGTCGCCATGGCTGGACGCCGGCGTGACCGGAATGCGCACGCTCCCGCCGGGCCGCGTCCAGTCCACCTGCAGTGCGCGCGGCGGCGGGGCCGTTTCCGCGAAGGCCATGGGCGACCAATGCGGCAGGAGCTCGAAGTACAGTTCCGGCGTGCAGCCGGTGCGGATGTCGAACGGGCCGGCCACGTAGTAGCCGCGGCACTCGCGCGCGGTGAGCGCCGTGGTGGTGACGGACGCACCCCGCCCGGCCGCATACAGCGTGCGCTTGTTGCCGCCGATCGCGTGCACGAACGCGCTCGCCCGGCCGATCGAGCGCGGCTTCACGGGCGTGCCGTCGAGCAACGGCAGCGAGCGGGTGTCGTCGGCAATGGCAACATCCACGAGGGCCGCCGTATACGCGAGCCCGACGGCCTGCTGCTCGACGGGTGTGAGGCGGCGGCTACGCTCCTCGCCGCATTGCGGATCGCGGGCGCTGAACCAGTCGTCCCAGGCGGGCGACTTCGAAAGGCCCGGCGTCCACTCGGTGTTGTAGTAGTTGTGGTTGGTGCCCATCGCCATGATGGAGGACCGCAGCGCGCGGTCGCGCGCGAGATCCCGCCCGACGTCCACGTACTGCTGGCCCTGCAGGTCGGAGACGTCGCCGTCGCAGAACGGCAGGATGACGGCCGTGTGCACGCCCGGCGCGACCTGGCGGCCAAACGCAGTCGGGCCGATCAGGACGAGACCCTGCACCCACCAGGGGTCGTCCGGGTAGGAATCGATCGCCGCGCGCTCGACGCCCTCACCGCCGCGGCTGTGACCGACCAGCACGAGCTCGTCGAGGCGCACGCGGCCCCTGAATCGCCCGCCCCAGGGATCGCCGCCGTGGGCGGACCACTCGGCCCATTGCGCGAGGTGATGGCGCACGAGCTCCGAGCGCGCGGAGGAGCCGCCGTCCTCGAGCATGCCGTCCTGGCCGTTGACGCCGTTCGCGGAGATGGACACCGTGAGGTAACCCTGCGAGGCCAGGACGTCCGTGATGTAGCGGTACCCGGTGTGGCTGGGCACCGGACGCCAGCCCGGCTGGCATGGCCAGTCCCCCGAGGGCTCTCCACCGGGGCCGCCGCGGTAGCAGGTGCTGTGCCGTCCATGCAGGAAGAGCACGAGCGGCAGCGGTCCGGCAAGGCCGACGGGCGTCGTGACTTCGGCGAGGACCTCGAGCGGCGCGGGATAGCCCGCCAGCGTGAGGCCGGGCAGCTCGTAATTCAGACGACGCGTTTCATACGGCCCGCGCGCGGACGGGTCGATGACTGCCTGCGCGATCGCGGGCTCGGGCGGCGGCGCGGTGGGCTCCGCACGCATGCGCAGCTGCGCCGCGACGTCGTCGAGCCGGCGTCCCGCGGCCCAGACGGAGAGATCCTCGAGCGTCGCGCCGGGCGGCAGGCGCAAGCGCAGGGTGTCGCCGCGCTGGACGGGGTAGCCGAGCAATCGATCGCCGGAGCGGATCTCGTAGCGCGCGCCGCCCATGCGCAGCGGCTCCTCGCTCGTCCAGACCAGTTCGTTGCCTTCGATCTCGAAACCGGGCGTGCTGGATGCCGACGCATTCACGAACCACAAACCGGCGCATGCGGCCAGTGCCGCGACAATGGTTCCAGGCTTCATGACCCCCCTCCCGTCGCCGGCGGGCGCCAGGCGATTTACGAGAAAGACAGCGCGCCAGGAAAAAGGTTGCAGGGTCCACCGGCCACCTTGGGAACCGGCGCTGACGTAAGGGCGCGCCCGGGTCCGACGGACGTTCTGCGGGCCGATGCTTCCTAATGAGGCTGCCTACCTCTTTCCTAAGGACCACGCGCATGAACGACCGGAAAGACAGCAAAGACTCCGTCGAAGAGACGGAAAACATGTACCAGCGGGAGAGCCGCGAGCGCGCGCGCAAGGTGGAACGAAGCCGGGACCGACCGTCGAAAGACGGCAAGGACCTGGACCCCAGCCCCAGCCAGCGTGTCGTTCAACCCTCGGACAAAACCCGCAAGTCGGACTGAAGAAGCACGCGCGCGCCGAGGAGGACTCCGTGGCCACCACCGTCCTGTTGTCCAGGGTGCTTGGCGTCTTCATCGTCATCATCGGCACGGCCGCGCTGCTTCGGCGCCAGGCGTTCGCGGAATTCGTCGCAACCTTCTCCCGAGACAGAGCCTTGCGCATTCTGTCCTCCGCGGTCGAACTGCTGGCGGGTCTCTTCCTGGTCGCCTTGCACCGTGCCTGGGACACGGCGCCGACAATCATCATCTCGCTGTTCGGCTGGATGGCTGTGCTGGAGAGCTCGGCCTACCTCTTGTTGCCGGACCGAATCGTCCAGTCGTTCCTGGCGCCATTCGCGCGGCCGGGTGTCATTGCCGGCTGCGGCGTCGTGGCCCTGGTCCTGGGCCTCTATCTCGCCGCCTACGGCTTCGGCGTCCTCTGAGGCGTCTCGTCGAGAATGCGCGCCTCGAACTCCGGTTCGACATTCCCGCCGCAGATCACGATGACCACCGACTTGCCCGCGTAGTCGTCCGCCGCTTTCAGGAATGCGGCGACGGCGACGCCCGCCGCACCCTCGATCAGCTCGCCATCCTGGCGGTGAACCCGGCGCGCTCCGTCGAGGATCTCCGCCTCCGTTACGCGGATCCCGCGATCGACTACCCGCCGGCAGAGCTCGAGCGTCACCGCTCCCGGTTCCACGCCGCCGGCCGTGCTGGTCGACCATGTCGGCCGTTCCGGCACGTCGATGATCGCGCCCGCCCGCATGCACTCGTGCAAGGCGGGCGAGTTTTCGGGCCAGCAACCGACGACTGCGGTCTGCGGTGACGCCTGCTCCAGGTGCGCGCCGATGCCGCCGATGAGCCCGCCTCCGCCCACGGCTACGAAAACCGCAGCGGGCGGGCCGGCGCCCATGACCGCGAGTTGATGAAGCACTTCGACTGCCAGCGTCCCCTGCCCTTCGATGACCACGGGATCGTTGTACGGCGACACGTACGGCCGGCCGGAGCGATCTCCTTCGCGGCGCGCCGCCAGCTCCGCTGCCAGCGCGTCACCCGCAACGGCGTGCAGGCGCGCGTTCAGTGCCTCTATGCGACTGCGCTTGCGCGGATGGATGTGCTCGGACACGAAGATCTCGACCGCGATGCCGAGCCTGCCGCCCATGGTCGCGACCGCCAGGGCGTGATTGCCGGTCGACGCCGTCACCACGCCGCGCGCCGCGTCCTCACGCGGCAGCGACTGCAGCTTGTTGGCCGCCCCGCGCAACTTGAAAGCCCCGGTTTCCTGCAGGTTCTCGAGTTTGAGGTACACGGTCGCACCGGTGGCTTCGCTGAGCCCCGGCGAAAGCTGCAGCGGCGTTGCACGGACGTGCGGCCGGATGCGCTGTAGTGCCGCGACCGAATCCATGGGTCCGTCTAGACGGGGTCGTCGATCGATTTTGCGAGCGGCGTGAAAAGCTTCGGCCCCTGCTCCGTCATGTGCCAGCAGTCTTCCATGCGCACGCCGAACTCGCCGGGAATGTAGATCCCCGGCTCGTCGGAGAAGCACATGCCGGCCTGGAGCGGCGTGCGATCGGCACGCATGAGGTTGGGCGGCTCGTGGCCATCCATCCCGATGCCGTGACCGGTGCGGTGCGACGTGCCGGGCAGGCCGTAGTCCTTCGACCAGCCGAGGCCCTCGTAGTGGTTGCGGACCGCGACGTCGACGTCGCCCACGGCTTGCCCGATCTTCGCCGTCTCGAGGCAGATTTCCTGGCCGCGCTTGACGGTATCCCAGACCTCGCGCTGGCGCTTCGTCGGCTCGCCGTGTACCCAGGTGCGGGAGATGTCCGAGGCGTAGCCGTGGTATTTGCAGCCCGTATCGATGAGGACCACGGAACCCTCGCGCACGGCCTGCACCTGGGTGGTGCCGTGCGGATAGGCGCTCGCCTCGTTGATGAGGACGAGTCCAAACGGTTCCTGTCCACCCTGCGATTCCACCGCCTGGTAGAGGATCTTGATGATGTCGGAACCCTGCATGCCCGGCGTGACCTGCGCGCGCGTTTTACGGATCGCGTTGATCGTGATGTCGTTCGAGGCCTGCATCAGCGCGAGTTCGGCCGGCGACTTGACCATGCGACAGGCGTTGACCAGTGCCTCGCCGGAGACGACATCGCGGCCGAAGCCCGGAATCGCACGCGCGTGGTCGACGATAAAGAACCGCGTGGTCCACTCGATCGCGAGCGGCCCCTTGGCCGGCATGGCCTTAAGCGCGTCGGCGATCAGCGCGAAGGGGCTCTGGTCCTCGTGCCAGGGCCGGACGTCGGCCTCGATCCGCAGCGTCTCCTCGACCGAAGGCACCTCGAAGAACGGCGTGACGACGATCGGTTGCCCGGTGGCCGGGATCAGCGCCGCCGTGGTGCGCTCCGAGCGCCACCAGCGGATGCCAGTGAAGTATTCGAGCGAGGATCCCGCCTCCACGAGCAGGGCCGCCACCTTGTCGCGCTGCATCAGTCCCTGGAGCTTGGCGACGCGCGTCGCGTGCTCTTCGGGCGTGATCGGCCGGACGCCGGCGACCGCCGCGCCGCCCTCGACCGCCGGCGACGACTCGCCCCGGGCAGCGGCGTTTGTGAACCAGGCGCCGGCCGCGGCGGCGCCGAGAAACAAGCGGCGGTTGAGGGTGCTCATCCCGCCAGATTATCGCGATTTCGCGTCGCCCA
>DATMEC010000334.1:0-5340 GCA_035557125.1 Steroidobacteraceae bacterium | reverse complement strand
TCTCACCGGTGATGTAGCTCGAGCATTGCGGCGATGCGAGAAAGACGTAGGCCGGCGCTATCTCCTCGGGCTGCGCCGGCCGCTTCATCGGGGTCTTGGCGCCGAAGTCGGCGATCTCCGCCGCGGACTTGTCCGCCGGGTTCAGCGGCGTCCAGACCGGTCCCGGCGCCACCGCGTTCACGCGGATGCCGCGCGGCATCAGGTGCGTCGCGAGCGAGCGCGTCAAGGCGTGGATGCCGCCCTTGGTTGTCGCGTAGTCGAGCAGGTGGCCGCTGCCCTCGATGCCGGTCACCGAGCCCGTGTTGACGATGGCAGCGCCCTGCTTCATGTGCGGCACCGCCGCCTGGGCCATGAAGATGTAGCCATGCAGGTTGGTCTTCAGGGTCAGGTCGAGATGCTCCTCGCTCAGGTCCTCGAGGCGCGGGACGTGGGCCTGGAATGCGGCGTTGTTGACCAGCACGTCGATCGCGCCGAGCTCCTCGATCGTCAGGCGCACAGCCTGTTCACAGAAGGACCGGCTGCTCACGTCGCCCGAAATCAGGATCGCGCGCCGCCCTTCCGACTCGACGGCGGCTTTCGTCGCCTCGGCGTCCGCGTGCTCGCAGAGGTACTGGATCGCGATGTCCGCGCCTTCGCGGGCGAACAGCACGGCGACCGCGCGGCCGATGCCCGAGTCGGCCCCGGTGATCAGCGCGACCATGCCATGGAGCTTGGACGACCCGAGATAGAACGGCGCCTCGAACATCGGCTCTGGATCAATGTCGCGCTCAGCGCCGGGCTTGCGCTCGTGCTGGCGCGGGAGCGGCGGTTCCGGGTAGCGGCGCGCGCCCGCCTGCATGGGACCCTCGGCCTTGCGTTGCGGATGGGAACGGTCGGCACGCGCGACCTGGCGCTGCACGGCACGCTGGCGCGCGACCGTGCGCTTCACGCCTGCCGGCGCCTTTCCGCGCCGCCTGCGCACCGGCTTTTTCGCGCCCACTACCGCCGCTTCGACCGCGTCGATCGCTTCGAGCGGCTGGACTTGCGCGGCACCTTCGCACCGGCTTTCCGGGCCTGCGACAGGCCGATTGCGATCGCCTGCTTGCGGCTCGTCACCTTCCTGCCGGAGCGCCCGCTGCGCAACGTGCCGCGCTTTTTCTCGTGCATCGCCTTCTTGACCTTGCGTTGCGCCTTCTTCCCGTATTTTTTTGCCATCATCCCGCTCCTTGGAAGCCCGTACGCCACTACGACAGCGCCCCCGGCGAGTGGTCTGTAGGACCTGTCCGCGTATGTTTGACAGCCGCCGCGGCCACGGCGTAGTTTTCGCCGATGCTCGCAACCTTCGACGACGCGGCGTGGCGCTCCGACCCGGGCGCAGTCCGCGACGCGCTCGAAGCCAACCGCATCGTCTATTTCCCGCGCTGCCCGCTGCCTCTGCCGGCGGAAGACACGCTCGACTTCCTGCGGCGCGAGCTGCCGTCCCGCCTTAAGCTCAAGAACGTCAGCTACCACCCGGAAGCAGGCAAGGTCAGCGGACTCGAAGCCGACGCAGAGACGACACGGCGCGTCACCGAGACGCTGCGTTCCCACCTCGACGAGGTCCAGGCTTTCCTCCGGCAGGTGACGGGCGACCTCACGCAGGACGCGCGCGTCGGCACCTGCAGTTTCCGGCCGATCGAGGAAAAGGGACGCAACCTCGAGCCGCACGCGAGCAACGAGCTCGTGCACGTGGATGCCGGCGCGTACGGCGCCACCAACGGCGACCGCATCCTGCGCTTCTTCGTGAACGTGAATCCCGCGCGTGACCGCGTGTGGGCGACCAAGGGCACGTTCCAGGAGATGATCGAGCGCCACGGCGCGCGTGCCGGGTTGCTGGACGACCACGGGCGGCTTGGCCTGCGCATCGAGAAGCGGGGCAGCGACCGCGCGGTATCGGCGCTCGTTGCGGGCCTTGCGCGACTGAATCCGCTCGCGACCGTCCTCGACTCGAGCCCGTACGACCGGGCCATGCGGCGCCTGCACAATTATATGAAAGACGACCCGCGGTTCCGCGCCGACATGGAGGGCTACCGCGAGGTCCGGTTTCCGCCACTGTCCGCGTGGATGGTCTTCACGGACGGCGTGAGCCACGCGAGCCTCGAGGGGCAGTTTGCGCTGGTGACGACGATGATCGTGCGCCGCGAGCGGATGCGCTGGCCGGAACGGGCGCCTTTCAACGCCCTCCTCGCCCGCGACGCAGCGCGCTCACCAGTGCACGCCGCACAGGATTGAGGCGTCAGCCGAACGGGTGGCGCGAGACGATCGTCTCGTCCCGCTCGGCGCCGGTCGAGATCATCGTGACGGGCACGCCGCAGGCCGACTCGAGCCGGTCGAGGTAGGCGCGCGCCGCGGCCGGCAGTTCGGTGGCCGAGCGCAGCCCCGCGGTCCGGCCCTGCCAGCCGGGCATCGACTCGTAGCGCGGCGCGCCGTCTGCGCCGTACTCCACGCACAGCTTCACCTCGGCGAGCCCGTCGAGCACGTCGAGCTTGGTGACGCAGAGTCCCGTGATGCCGTTGTTGACGATCGAGCGGCCGAGCGCCACGGCGTCGAACCAGCCGGTGCGCCGCGGTCGGCCCGTGACCGCGCCGAACTCCTGGCCGACGCGCGACAGGTGCCTGCCCACCTCGTCGTCGAGCTCGGTCGGGAACGGGCCCGCGCCGACGCGCGTCGTGTATGCCTTCACGACGCCGAGCACGTCGTCGATGTCGCGCGGCCCGAGTCCCGTGCCGACGGGTGCGTAGCCGGCGACCGTGTTCGACGAGGTGACGAACGGAAATGTCCCGTGGTCGACGTCCAGCATCGTGCCCTGCGCGCCCTCGAAGAGCACGTTCGCACCCTGCCGTCGCAGGCGGTGCAACTCGGCCGTGACGTCCGCGACGAGCGGACGCACGCGCTCGCCCTGGGCGAGGCAGGTATCGAGCGTCCGCCGGAAATCGACCGGCGCCTCGCCGAGGCGCTTCTCCAGGAGGAAATTGTGGAAGTCGAGCAGGTCCGCGAGGCGCGACTCGAAATGCCGCGGATCGGCCAGGTCGCCGACGCGCACGGCGCGGCGCGCGATCTTGTCCTCGTAAGCCGGGCCGACGCCCCGGCCGGTGGTGCCGATCTTGCGCTCCCCGCTCGCACGTTCGCGCGCGCGGTCGATCAGCGCGTGCGACGGCAGCACCAGCGGGCACAGCGCGCTCACCGCGAGGCGCTCGAAGGCCGGCACGCCGCGCGCGGCCAGCATGTCGGCCTCCGACAGCAGCGCATCGAGCGAGACCACGACTCCGTTTCCGATGAAGCAGCGCACGCCCTCCCGGAGCACGCCCGAGGGGATCAGCGACAGGACGGTCTTGACGCCGTCGATCACCAGTGTGTGGCCGGCGTTGTGGCCCCCCTGGAACCGCGCGACGCCCGCTACGCGCTCGGTCAGCAGGTCGACGACCTTGCCCTTGCCCTCATCGCCCCATTGGGCGCCGACGACGACGACGAAGCGGCCCACGGCTAGGGAAGCGCTGCACAGGTGGCGTCGAGCGCGTTGCGCGCGCGCCGCGCGGCCACAAGGCGCGACCGACGAAGTGTGGTGAATCCACACGAGGAGGAAGCAACGCGGTGGCCGCGCGGCCCGCGCGCAACCCTCCGGGGCCGGGCGGATTTGCGATCGGGCGGCGTCACGCGTCGCTCATGTATCACGATACACATCGACCCTCGTTCCTCGCCTGATCGCAAATCCGCCACGGCCGCGCCCACGCCATCTGTGCAGCGCTTCCCTAGGCGCGAACCAGCCAGACGACGGCGGCGCCGGCGATCATGCTCGCCGCGCCGGCGATGCGAAGCGACGCGTCGTCCATCGCCACGAGCCGGGCGAACACGCTGCGGACGCCGCCGGGACTCGCGAACGGGAGGATGCCTTCGATCACCAGCATGAGGCCGAGCGCAGCCGCGAGATCAGGCCATGCGATGTGCATGGGAAAGTTCTTACCGGCCCGGCTGCTTCAGGTACTTGAAGAATTCGCCCTTGGGCGCGATGACCAGGATGTCATTCGGCTTGCCAATCGAATTGCGGTACGCCTCGAGGCTGCGATGAAACGAGTAGAAATCGGGATAGCGGTTGTAGGCGCGCGCATAGGTGGCGGCGGCCTGCGCATCGCCCTCGCCGCGGATGACTTCCGCATCCCGGTTGCCGCCGGCGAGGAGCTCGGTGCGCTCGCGCTCCGCCTCGGCCCGGATGCGCTGCGCCTGCTCGTCGCCTTCGGCGCGCAGCTGCGACGCCTGGCGCGCGAAGTTCTGCCGCATGCGGTTGTAGACGGACTCGGAAACTTCCTCGGGCAGGTCGATCCGCTTGACGCGCACGTCGACCAGCGTGAGCCCGAGCTGTGTGACCGAGCCGCCGGAGAACTGCAGGATGTCGCCGATGAACTCGGCGCGCTCCGCGGCGACGACCTGCTGGATCGTGCGCTTGGCGATCACGCCCTTCAGGCCGTCCTTCACGATCTCGGCGAGTCGTCCGGCCGCGGCTTCCTCGTCGCCGTTCGTCGCGAGGTAATAGTTACCGACGTCGGTCACGCGCCACTTCACGTAGAAGTCGACGTTCAGGATCTTGCCCTCGCTCGTGAGGAAGGGCTCGGCCGGGTAATTGCGGGTCAGCACGCGGCGGTCGAACTTCTGCACGGTGTTGATCCACGGGATCATGAAGTGCAGTCCCGGCTCGAAGTCCGCCGCGACGATCTCGCGCAGGCGGAACTTGATGGCGAGCTCCGTCTCCTTGACCTGGAACATCGCGGCGCTGACGACCCAGGCCGCGAAGAGCGCGACGATAGCGGCCCGGAACAGGTTGCGGCTCATCATCGCTCCTTGCGGGCCCGCGGGTCTTCACCCTCGATCGGGCTGCCGTCCTCCATGCGCAGGGTCGGCGGCGTCTCGACGGCTCCGCGCGGCTGGCCGCGCTGCTCGAGCAGCTTGTCGAGCGGCAAGTAGAGCATGTTCCCGGTTCCCTCGACGTCGACCAGTACCTTGGAGGACGCGCCGAGCACGTGCTCGATGGTCTCGAGGTATAGGCGCTCGCGCGTCACTGCCGGCGCGCGCTGGTACTCCGTCGCGAGCGAGAGGAAGCGTGCGGTCTCGCCGTCCGCGTCGGCGATGACGCGGCTGCGATAGGCGCGCGCGCCCTCCACCACGCTGACCGCGGCGCCACGCGCCTTCGGCACGATGTCGTTCGCGTAGGTCTCGGCCGAGAGCGTGGCGCGCTCCTTGTCTTCGCGCGCCTTGATGGCGTCCTTCTGCGCCGGGGCGACCTGTTCCGGCACGCTGACGCCCTGCAGGTTGACGCTGATGATCTCGATG
>DATMEC010000333.1:0-5682 GCA_035557125.1 Steroidobacteraceae bacterium | reverse complement strand
GATGCCGAGGCCTGCTCGCGCGGCCTCGACCGCGCATTCCCCGGCTCGGCCGTCGTCGGCGGCCTCACGAGCGGCGTACTCGAGGCCGGCGCTTCGCGCCTCGTCGGCAGCGACGAAGTGCATCGCACCGGGGGGATGGTCCTCGCGCTTTCGGGCAACGTCACCATCGACCCGGTGCTGGCGCAGGGCTGCCGTCCCGTGGGCGACCCACTCTTCGTCACGGGCTGCGACGGGAACCTGATCGCCGAGCTCGACGGGCGGCGCCCGCGCGAGATCCTCACGGCACTTTTCGCCGACCTCGACGAGGCCGATCGCGCTCGCTTCAGCGACGCACTCTGCATCGGGATTGCGCTGCCGGGGCCGCGGCAGACGGTCGGCGCCGGCGACTTCCTGATGCGGAACGTGCTCGGCCTCGACCCGGACAGTGGCGCGCTCTGGATCGGCTCTCGCGTCGTGCCGAACGCGATCGTCCAGTTTCACCTGCGCGACGGCGAGGCCGCGTCCGACGAGCTCGAACAGCGGCTCGCGACCTGCCTTGCCGGCAGCATGCCGCCTTCGGCTGCGCTGCTGTTCGCCTGCGCGGGCCGCGGCCGCCAGATGTTCGGAGTGAGCGGCCACGACTCGGGCACGCTCCGGCGCATGGTCGACATACCGGTCGCCGGCATGTTCAGCGCCGGCGAGATCGCACCGGTACAGGGCGCGACGTTCGTCCACGGTTATTCGAGCGTGTTTGGGCTGATCCGGCCGAGGAGCGCGTGACGGTAAGGCTCCTGGCAGCCGCCGCGATGGCGGCGCTCCCATGGCTCGCCGCCGCGACGCCGCACGGGATGACGGCGCAGGATCTCGTGGGCTTTGCCCGCATCTCGGAACCGGCAATCTCGCCCGACGGCCGCCACGTGGTCTACACGCTGCGCGAGACCGACCTCGCGGCCGATCGTGGCCGCAACGACCTGTGGATGATCGACGTCGACGGAGACGGTCCCGCGCGCCGCCTGACAAGCCATGAAGAGAACGACGGCGCCGCCGACTGGGACGCCGACGGCAGCGGCGTGTTCTTCCTGTCCTCGCGCAGCGGGTCGGCACAGGTGTGGTTCCTGCCGGTTGGCGGCGGCGAGGCGACGCAGGTCACTCGGCTGCCGCTCGACGTCGCGGGATTCCGCGCGTCGCCGCGTGGCGGGCGGCTGGCCGTCGCGATCGAGGTCTTCCCGGACTGCCGCAACCTCGAGTGCACCCGTGCGCGTCTCGAGGAGCGGCGCTCTGCAAAAGGCCGCGCGCAGGCCTACGACCGGCTCTTCGTGCGGCACTGGGACAAGTGGGACGACGGCCGCGTCTCGCAGCTCTTCTCCATCGCGCTCGACGGCGAGCGGCGGCCGCGCGGCGAGCCGGTGCCGCTGACCGCGCCGCTCGATGCGAACATCCCGTCGAAGCCGAATGGCGGCCGCGCGGATTACGCGTTCAGCCCGGACGGGTCGCAACTCGTCTTTTCGGCGCGCCTGCGCGGAAAGCTCGAGCCGGTCTCGACCAACTTCGATGTCTGGCGCGTGCCGGCGGACGGCAGCGGCGCGCCGGTCAACCTGACGGCCGACAATCCCGCGTGGGACGCGCAGCCCGCGTTCTCGCCGGACGGCAAATTGCTCGCCCATCTCGCGATGGACCGGCCCGGCTTCGAGGCCGACCGTTTCCGGCTCGTGGCACGCGACGCGGCGACTGGCGCCATCCGCTTCACCACGCAGAACTGGGACCGGTCGATTACCGCGTTCCGGTTCTCGGCGAACGGCCGCGAAATCCTCGCCACTGCCGACGACCTCGGACAGCGGCCGCTGTTCGCGATCGACGTGGGCAGCCTCGAGCGGCGCAAGCTGTCCGGGCCCGGGAACGTCCCGGAGTTCGAGACCGTGGGCGAGCGCATCGTCTTCGCCCTGCAGACCCTGACGGCCCCGGTGGACCTCTACCTGATCGAGGGCCAGGCGCCGGCGCGCCCGCTGACCCGGGTGAATGCCGCGCGGCTTGCGGACGTGCGGTTCGGCGAGGCCGAGCAATTCACCTTCGACGGCGCGGGCGGTGAGAAGGTGTACGGCTACGCGCTGAAGCCCTCGAACTGGCAGGCCGGCACGCGCTATCCGGTCGCGCTCATCGTGCACGGCGGACCGCAATCGAGCATGGCGAACACCTGGAGCTATCGCTGGAACCCGCAGGTGTTCGCCGGCGCGGGGTATGGCGTCGTGCTCATCGACTTCCACGGCTCCACCGGCTACGGCCAGGCATTCACCGATTCGATCAGCGGCGACTGGGGCGGCAAGCCGCTCGAGGACCTGCAGAAAGGACTCGCAGCCGCTGCGGAGCGGTTCCCCTGGCTCGACGGCAGCCATGCCTGCGCGCTCGGCGGTTCCTACGGCGGATACATGGTCAACTGGATCGCAGGCCGGTGGCCGCAGGGCTTCCGCTGCCTCGTCAACCACGCGGGACTCTTTGACCACCGCTCCATGTACTACACGACCGAGGAGCTCTGGTTCCCGGAGTGGGACCATGGCGGCCCGTACCACGAGGACCCGGAAAGCCACGAGCGCTCGAACCCCGCGCAGTTCGTGAAGGCGTGGAAGACTCCGATGCTCGTCATCCACGGCGCGCTCGACTACCGCGTTCCCGATGCGCAGGGACTCGCGACGTTCACGGCGCTGCAGCGGCGCGGCATCGACAGCCGCTTCGTGTACTTCCCCGACGAAAACCACTGGATCCTGAAGCCTGCGAACAGCCTGCAGTGGCATGCCGAAGTGCTCGGCTGGCTCGACCGTTACCTGAAGTGAAGGAGACGCTTACTTCCACGCGGCGCGATAGCCGCGACCCAGCGTGACGATGCGCTTCAGCAGTTCCGGGTACGCGATGTCGTCGTGCAGCGCCGCGTCGGAGAAGTCCTCCTCGCGCTCGAGGTTGGGGTTTGCGTTCGCTTCCAGCACGAAGGGCGTGCCGTCGTCCCGGACGCGGAAGTCGATGCGCGCGTAGCCGGTCATGTGCAGCGCGCGGTACACGCGGCGCGCCAGGCGGTCGAGCTTCTCGGCGAGCCCTCCGGGCAGGCCCTCGGCCTTGCCGCTGGTGATCCCGTGCCGCTCCTGGTACGCACGGTCCCACTTGGCCTTGCGCGTCGCGATCGCGGAGCGGCCCGCCTTGAGTTCGCCGAAGATGAACTCCCAGGGCGTCAGCGTGCGGATCCGCTCGTTGCCGAGCACGCCGACGTATAGCTCGCGGCCTTCCACGTACTCCTCGACCAGCGCGTCCGACTGCGTGTGCTCGTGGATGAACCCGATCCGCTCCGTGAGCCGCGCTGCGTCCTCGACGACCGAGGCCTGCGAGATGCCGAGCGAAGCATCCTCTGTCGCCGACTTGACGAACAACGGGTAGCGCAGCGCCTTCGGGATGCGGATCGCGCCGCCGCGTCGGAACACGGCGAAGTGCGGCGTCGGGATGCGGTGGTAGGCGAGGATCTGCTTCGACAGTACCTTGTCGCGCGAAAGCATCATGCCGCGCGGGTTGCACCCGGTATACGACTGTCGCAGCAGCTCGAGGTAGGCGACGACGTGCTGGTCGTAGGTGACGATGCCGCCGAATTCCTCGAGCAGGTTGAAGCAGGCCTGCGGCTCCCACTCCTGGATCGCCGCACGGAGTTCCGTGAGGCTGTCGCCGATGCCGATCGGGCGCACGTCGTGGCCCGACTCGCGCAGGCAACTCACGACGTCGAACTCGGTCCGGCACTCGGCCGCTGCCTGCTCGGCGACGCCCTCGAGCGAGTCCGGCGGCACCAGAGTCTCGTGGACCAGGACGAGGACGCGCAGCCGCCCCACGGGCTCAGGGTCCCCGCGCGCGCGGCGCGGCGTCGACGAGCCGGGCGGCGAGCGCCTCGATCTCGTCGGCCCGCGCGAGCGTTGCGCGGATTTCGCCCGGCAGTGACTGCGCGCCGTAGTACGCGCCCGCGACCTGCCCGGCGATCGCAGTGGCCGTCGCGGCATCGCCCGGACGCGACGCCGCGGCCGCAAGGGTCTGCGCCAGGCTGTCCGCGCCCTCGAACGCGCTGAGTGCCGATTCGAGCGCGGCAACGGCCGCGAGCTTGCCGCGCAGCAAGCGGCGCGGCCGCCTGCCGCGCCACGCACCCGCGGCGAGCTCGCGCAGCGGCGGCCGCAGGCTGCCAGGATCGAACGCCGCGGGATCGGGGCTGAAATCTGCCGAGAGAAGCGTGTCCTTGCCGGCGCCCGCGAGCGCCCCGAAGAGCAACGCGGCGAGCAGGCGAACGGCGTCCAGCGTGACCGGCGCCTGGTGCGTCACGCGCGCACCGTTGACCGCGGCGTCGATCGCCGCGCCCGGAGACGCGTGAAACCAGGCGGCGGCCGGCCCGATGCGTGCCAGCGGTTCGGCGTCGGCGTGCGCGGGATCGTGCGAGCCCGCATACGGATTGCCGGACCACTGCGCCGACGCGAGCGCACGGCTCGTCGCCGCGCTGATGCCGACGCAGCTGCCGGTGCTCGACCAGGTGCCGGCGCGCTGCCATTCAGAGTAGCGCGCCACCTGGTCGACGGCGTCAGGACCGTCCTGCGACGCGAGGCTCTCCGCGAGGCAGAGTGCCATCGCGGTCTTGTCCGACCACGCGCCCGCCGGCAACCCGTGGATCGCGTGGCCGAGCGCGTCGCCCGCCGCGAGCCCGAGCAGCATCCCCCGCACGCGGTCGCGCAGGTCGAGCGCGGTTGCGGAAGCGACCGTCATCGCGGGCGCCGCCTGCGCGGCCACCGCGGGCCGCGGCCAGGTGCGCACGAACTGTTCCTGCGCCGGCGTCTCCGGGACGATGGGCCAGGTGCGCGAACGGGCGTTGTTGCGCCACCTGCGGTTCAGTTCCTCGAGCGCGGTGGCGCCGGCGCCGTGGCGGTTCGCCATCCAGCAGCCGGCCACGAGGTTGGTGCGGCCGATCCCGGCGCGGCAGTGCAGGTAGACGACTCTGCCTTCCTGCAGCACACCGTCGAGGGCCTCGAGGATCTCGTGCATGATCGCGTCCGAGTCCGGCAGCCCGTGGTCGGGAAGCGGGCGGCGCAGGTAGGAGATCTCCCGGCCGCGCGCGGAACCCGCGAGCAGCGCCTCGTAGGAACCGAGCTCGTCGGGCTGGGTGAGGTCGAAGAAGCAGTCGATGCCCGCGTCGATGAGCCTGGCGATGCGCTTCCTCGTCGCCCGCTCCCCTTCGCCGGTCGGATGTTCGCCGGCGAGCAGCCGCCCGGGCTCGATCCAGTGGCAGTTGCGCAGCGGCAAACGGGCCACTAACTGCCGGCCTCCGGCGGCACGCGCTCGAGCCCGTCGAAGTCGAACGCGCCGGGATCGGCGAGGTGCGACGGCTCGACGTTGCAGATCGCCGTGAAGATGGAGTCGACCCGCCCCGGGCTCGCGCGGTCCCACTCCGCGAGCATCCGGGCGATTGCCTCGCGCTGCAGGTTCGGCTGCGACCCGCAAAGGGTGCAGGGAATGATCGGGAAGCCGCGCGCGCGCGCGTAGCGCGCGATCTCGCGCTCCGGCACGTAGCAGAGCGGACGGATCACGACGTTCGTGCCGTCGTCGGACAGGAGCTTCGGCGGCATCGCCTTCAACCGGCCGCCATGGAACAGGTTCAGGAACAGCGTCTCGACCAGGTCGTCGCGGTGATGGCCGAGCGCG